>NZ_JBMGQR010000032.1:0-44241 GCF_049059935.1 Solicola agrisoli
TCTCCGAGGTCGGCGACGTCCTCGTCGCTGAGCTTGCAGATGCTGGCCGTCTCGAGCAGGGCGTCGACGCGGCGGCGCACGTCGGCCACGTCCGGCGTGATCGGCAGGCGCACGTTCGGGTCGAGGCTGACGGGGACGCCGGCCGCCGCGGCCTGCTGGGCCAGCGCGAGGACGCGGTCGGCACCGGGCGCGAGGGCCGCTCCGATGGACCCGACGTGCAGCAGATCCTGCCCCTCGAGGGTCGGCAGCTCGGTGGGGTCCCACGCGATGTCGAACTCGTAGGTGGCGCGACCCTCGTCGTCGATGCGCGCCAGGGCGGTGGCCGTGGTCTCGCGGTGCGGCGGCAGGTTGCGCAGGTCGACGTCGGAGGCGTCGACGTGGTCGCGCAGCAGCTCGCCGTTCTCGTCCTCGCCCACCTGGGCGGCGAGCACGGCGGTGACGTCGAGCCGGGCCAGCCCGACGGCGATGTTGAGCGGGGAGCCGCCGGGGCGGGCGACCTCCGGCTCGTCGCCGCGTCGGGTCAGGTCGACCAGGGCCTCGCCGACGACGAGGGCGCGGGGTGCGGTGCTCATGGCTCAGCCCTCGTAGTCGACCGACGCGTACGCGCGCAGCTTGGTCAGCCGGTGCTCGCTGGTGATCTTGCGGAGCGTGCCGCTGCGCGAGCGCATGACGAGCGACTCGGTGAACGCCCGCTCGGGCGCGTACCGGACGCCCGTCATCAGCTCGCCGTCGGTGATGCCGGTCGCGACGAAGAAGCAGTCGTCGCCGGTGACGAGGTCGTCGGTGGTGAGCACGCGCGACAGGTCGTGCCCGGCGTCCTCGGCGCGACCGCGCTCGGCGTCGTCGGTGGGCCACAGCCGGCCCTGGATGACGCCGCCGACGCACTTCATGGCGCACGCCGCGATGATCCCCTCGGGCGTGCCGCCGATGCCCACCAGGAGGTCGACGCCGGTGCCCGGGCGGGCCGCGGTGATCGCGCCGGCGACGTCGCCGTCGGAGATGAACTTGACGCGGGCACCGGTGGCGCGGATGTCGGCGACGAGCCTGTCGTGCCGCGGGCGGTCGAGCACGCAGACGGTGACGTCGGAGACCTTGAGGCCCTTGGCCTTGGCCACGAGGGAGATGTTCTTCTCGATCGGCAGACGGATGTCGACCGCGTCGGCGGCCTCGGGCCCGGTGACGAGCTTCTCCATGTAGAACACCGCGGACGGGTCGTACATCGAGCCACGCGGGGCCACGGCCATCACGGCCACCGCGTTGGGCATCGACTTGGCCGCGAGCGTGGTGCCGTCGATCGGGTCGACGGCGACGTCGCACTCGGGACCGGTGCCGTCGCCGACCTCCTCGCCGTTGAACAGCATGGGCGCGTTGTCCTTCTCGCCCTCGCCGATGACCACGACGCCGCGCATGCCGACGGTGTTGATCAGCGAGCGCATCGCGTTCACGGCCACGCCGTCCGCGCCGTTCTTGTCGCCGCGGCCGACCCAGCGTCCCGCCGCGAGCGCCGCGGCCTCGGTGACCCGCACCAGGTCGAGCGCGAGGTTGCGGTCGGGCGCCTGCGAGGCGGGCGCCAGCGAGTCGGGGATCCCCGAGGAGTGGGACGGGTCGGGGCTCTGCGTCATGCGGGGTCCTCTCGGCGGTGGCGTCGGTCCACCCTAGGGCTTGGCCACGGTGCGCGGCACCACGCGTCCGAGCCGATCGGCCACCACGGCCCACACGTCGGGGTCGAGAACCATGCCGAGGTGGGTCGAGCCGACCTCGACGTGCTCGACCGCGGACGACCGCCTGTCGACGCAGGCGCGCCAGTCGACGACGCCGTCGCGCCGGCTGACGATGGCGGTCACGGGCGTCCGGACGGCGTCGTGGCGACCCGCGAGGTGCGGCGCGATCGTCGGCCCGCCGAGCACGGGCGAGCCGTAGGTGACCACAGCGCGGACGTCCGCGGGTCTCAGGCGCGCGACCTCGCGGGCGATCACCCCGCCCAGGCTCCACCCGACCAGGGCGACGGGGCGTCCGGACTCCCGGGCCAGACGAGCCACGGTCACGGCCAGCGCGTCGACGTCGCCGCCCACCGACCCGTGGTTGGTGCCGAGGCCCCACGGCCGGGCGTCGTGCCCGAGCGAGCGCAGGTAGGCGCGGATCGGTGCGCCGGACGCCTCCGGGGCGCGCCACCCGGGCACGTCGACGACCACACCTCCGTCGCCGCGCGGGGCCAGCGCCAGGCGGGGGGCGGCGGCGAGCACGCGCGCCACCTGGACGGCGGCCCGCACCTCGCCCCACCGCAGCTGCGACGACGGAGGCGCGTCCGATACCGCCACGCCGGCGGCGTCCAGGGGGCGGGCGCCGGACGTCAGGCCGACGGCGGCGAGCAGGGAGGTCATGCTCCGAGCCTGACACCGGCACCCACGGGACGCCGATCCTCACGCGTCGTAGACGGTGGTCTCGGTGGCCTTGACGCTCGCCCACACCGGCAGCCCGTCGGTGAGGCCGAGGTCGGCGACGGCGGCGTGGGTGACGTCGGAGAGCAGCCGGACCTCGCCGTCCACCTGCACCCGCACGGCGTCGCCGTGGGGCACGAGCGCGGTGACCGTGCCCTCCCAGACGTGACGGGCGCTGCTCACCGGCTTGGCCGGGTGCAGCGTCACGGCGCTGGGCCGGAACGTGCGGAACGAGTCGCCGTCACGCACCAGGTTCATCCCCATGAGCGAGGCGACGTGCGCGCTCCGGGGACGCTCGGCCACCTCGCGGGGCGGGCCGGCCTGGCTCACGGTGCCCGCGTCCAGGACGACGACACGGTCGGCCAGCACCAGCGCGTCGAGCGGGTCGTGGGTGACGAGCACCGTGACGCCGTCGTACGAGGCGAGGTGGCGCCGCAGGAAGGTGCGCACCGCGGCGGTGACAGCGACGTCGAGCGCGGCGGTGGGCTCGTCGAGCAGCAACAGGTCGGGCTCCTGGGCGAGCGCCCGGACGATCGCGACGCGCTGGCGCTGGCCGCCCGAGAGCTGGTCCGGCCGACGGTGCGCGAACTCCTCGAGCCCGGTGCGCTCGAGCCACGCGGACGCGGTGGCGCGCGCGTCCCGCTTGGAGGCGCCAGACTCGCGGGGACCGAACGCGACGTTGTCGCGGACGTCGAGGTGCGGGAACAGGAGCGGGTCCTGGAACACGACCCCCACCCGACGCTGTGCGGTGGGGACGCGCACGCGCTGCGCAGGGTCCTCGAGCACGCGGTCGCCGAGCCGGACGTGGCCGCCGGTCAGCGGGGTGAGCCCGCCGAGCGCGCGCAGGACGCTGCTCTTGCCGGCGCCGTTGGGTCCGAGCAGCGCCACGACCTCGCCCGCCTCGGCGGCGACCTCGGCGTCGAGCGCGAAGCTCCCTCGCGACAGGACGGCGTGCACGTCGAGGCCGGTCATCGCAGGCCTCCGGCGACCCAGCGCTCGCGCAGCAGCACCAGGATGAGCACGCTGATGCCCAGCAGCACCAGGCTGAGGAGGATCGCGACGTCCGGGTCGGACGACTGCAGCCGGCCGTAGATCTCGAGCGTCGTGGTGCGGGTGGTGCCCTGGAAGTTGCCCGCGAACGTGATGGTGGCGCCGAACTCGCCGAGCGCGCGGGCCCAGGCGAGCGCCGCCCCACCGGCCAGCCCGGGGGCGGCGAGCGGCACCGTCACGCGCCGGAACGTGCGCCACCGGCTGGCGCCGAGGCTCGCGGCGACCTCGTCGAAGCGGCGGTCGGCGGTGCGCAGCGCGCCCTCCACGCTGATCACCAGGAACGGCAGCGACACGAAGGTCTGGGCCAGGACCACCGCGGCCGTCGTGAAGGTGATGCGGACGCCGAGCACGTCCAGCAGCGGCTGCCCGACGATGCCGCGCACGCCGAACGCCGTCAACAGCGCGACGCCGCCCACCACCGGCGGCAGGATCAGCGGCACGGTGACGAACGCACGCACCAGCTTCTTGCCGCGGAACTCCACCCGCGCCAGCACCCAGGCCAGCGGAAGCCCGAGGACCACCACGACGACCGTCGAGGCGGTGGACGTGATCGCGCTCAACCGGAGCGCGTCGACCACCACGGGGTCGTCCAGCGAGCCGAGCCGGCTCCACGGGGCGCGGACCACCAGCCCGACCACGGGCAGCAGCAGCAGCGCGAGGGCGACGACCGAGGGGATGACCAGCACCGCGGGCACGCGGCCGAGCGCGGGCCCGTCCGGCGCCCGTCTACGCACCGGGAGCCCGGGTCACCGGTCGGCCTCGACCTCGACCGAGACGTTGGTGGACTTGACCACCGCGACGGCGACGACGCCGACGTCGAGCCCGAGGTCGTCGGCGGCCTCGCGGCTGATCAGCGAGACGACGCGGTAGGGGCCGCAGCACATCTCGACCTGCGCCATCACGTGGTCGCGCTTGACGTGGGTGACGATGCCGCGAAGGCGGTTGCGCGCGCTCACCTGGTGCGACCCGCCGCCCTCGCGGGGCAGGTCGGCCACCTGGACGGCCAGCTCGGCCAGCACGACCCCGTCGATCCCGGCCGCACCCTGCGGCGTGCGGGCGAGCGTGAACCGGCGCTGCTCGGCCCACCGGCGCACGGTGTCGTCGCTGACCCCGAGCAGGGACGCGGCCTCGGAGATCCGGTACACGGTCACGCCTGAATCGTAGCGGCGAGCCGCGGACGCGCCGCTCAGGACAGCTGAGGGTCCTCAGGTGCGTCGTCCTCCTCCTGCTGGACGATGCGCCGCAACCGGCGCGCACCGGCCCGTCGGACGCGGCGGTCGACCGTCCCGAGCGGACCCACCAGGCGCGGCCCGGCCCAGCGGTTCTCCAGCCGGCGCGCCTCGCGGGCGAGCGGCTGGGCGATGTACTCGCCGAGGATGGCGCCCGAGGCCAGGGCCACGGCCACGCTGCCCGCGGTGAGCAGCGAGAACAGCCCCGACGTGTCGTCCTGCCCGAGGAGCAGGAACAGGCCCTGGTAGATCGCCAGGCCGGGGAGCAGCGCGACGATGGCCGTCGTCACGACCACCAGCGGTGGCACCCGGATGCGGGACGCGAGGGCGTAGGCGACCAGCCCGACGCCGAGGGCGGCGATCGTGGAGCCGGCGGTCGGGCCGAGGCGGGCCTGCAGGGCGACCTGGTAGAGCAGCTGCGCGGCCAGGCCGATCGCGCCGCAGGGCAGCAGGGCCCGGAGCGGCACCTGGCAGACGGTGGCGAACGCGATGCTGGCCACCGCCGCGCCCACGAGCTGCATCGGCAGGGCGCCGAGCCCGACCAGGTCGCTGCGCACCTCGAGGTCGACCCCGAAGTTGTCGGCGATCGACAGGCCCATCGACACCCCGGCGATGACGCCGCCCGTCAGCAGCACGGCCTCGAAGCTGCGGGCGGCACCGGTGACGTAGTACCCGCTGAGCGCGTCCTGGATGGCGCCCACGAGCGAGATGCCGGCCAGCAGGATGACGATGCCCGACGCGATGACCAGGGACGGGTTGACCGGTGCGTCCGAGAGGTGGAGGACGACGGCGGCCGCCGTCGCGATCAGCGCCCCGGCGACCTGCTGGTAGAACGCCGGGATCCGTCGCCGCCCGAGCCGCCGGTTGACGTCGTCGATGAGCAGGGCCACGACGAACGTGCTGAGGACGACCAGCGCCCGTCCGCCGAGGAGCAGGGAGATGCCGGCGGCCATGACGCCGGTGGCGAGGGTGGACACCCAGCGCGGGTACGGGTTGGCGGTCGACTGCAGCTGCCAGACCGCGGCGCTGGCCTCGGCCCGGTCCATCCGCCCCGAGGCGAGCTCGCGGACCACGTGGTCGACCGCGGTGAGCGCGCCGAAGTCGAGGCCGCGGCGCTGCACCTGGCGCAGGTGCGTCTCGGGCGCGCTCTCGGGCGTCTCCTGGTAGGCCACGGCGAGCGTCGTGAAGTTGATGTCGACGACGCAGCCGCGCATGCCGCAGGCCTCGGTGACGGCCCGCATCGTCACCGCGACGTCCGGGGCCCCGGCGCCCGAGCCGAGCAGGATCTCGCCGATCCGGAGCGCGAGGTCGACGGTGAGGTAGACCTCGCCGTGGGCGTCGGCCATCGGGTGCTCCTGGCGGTGTGTGGCGGGCGGTGCGGCCGGACCTGATGGGCCGGTTCGGGGTCCGGGCGGGACAATGGGCGGTGTGAGTCAACCAGAGAGCGGCCCCAGCCGACGACCCAGCGCCAGGCGTGGTCTGAGCGACTCCCTGGGCGACATGGTCCGCTCGGTCGTGGTGCTCCTCGGGCTGGTGCTGGTCATCGTGTTCGTCGGCAACGTCCTGTTCAGCCGCGACGGCGGCGACCGCCCCACCGTGGACTGGCAGCAGCCCCTCGCGCAGGCCCGGGAGGCCTCGACGTTCCCCGTCTGGGCGCCGCCGTCGCTGCCGCAGGGATGGCGCGCCACGACCGTCTCGTACGACTCCGGGCCCAACGGTCGCTGGCACCTCGGCGTGCAGACCGACGACGACGACTACGTCGGCCTCGAGGTCTCCCCGGTGGGCGAGCGACGACTGATCGAGCGCTACTCCGGCAGCACCGACGAGGACGGCCCCGTGCAGGTCGGTGGCCAGACCTGGACCCGCTGGACCGGTGACGGCGAGAACTCGCTGGTGCGCACCGTCGACGGCACCACGATCCTGGTCACCGGCACCGCGTCCGCGGACGTCATCTCCTCCTACGCCGCCACGCTGACCACCGGCTGACGGCTAGTCGTCCTCGTCGTCCGACCTGGCCTGCGCCGCGGCGAGGCGGGCTCGCGCGCCGTCGAGCCAGCGCTGGCACAGCGCCGCCAGCTCCTCCCCGCGCTCCCACAGCGCCAGGGACTCCTCGAGGGTGGTGCCGCCCGTCTCGAGCCGGCGGACGACGTCGACCAGCTCGTCCCGGGCCTGCTCGTAGGGCAGGTCGGGCTGCTCGGCGGGCGTGTCAGTCGTCTTCGGCATCGGGCTCTCCGGGGCTGGCGGTGGGGGCGGTGACGGTGGCGACGGTCGTCACCGTGAGGTGGCCGTCGGTGACGCGGACGTCGAGCTCGGTGCCGGCGGCGACCTGGTCCACGGACGTGACCACGGTGCCGTCGGGCAGCTGCGCGACGGCGTAGCCGCGGCGCAGGGTCGACAGCGGTGACAGCCCGCGAACACGGGCCAGGTGGTGGCCGACCTCGTCGTGCGCGCGGTCGAGCCGGTGAGCCAGCGACCTGCGGGCGCGGTCACGGGCCTCGACGACCGACGCGGCGCGCTCGTCGACCATGCTCTGCGGCGCTGCGAGAACGGGTCGTCCGCGGACCGAGTCGAGCAGGTGCTCCTCGCGCCGCACGTGGGCTCGCACGGCCTGGCGGGCGCGGTGCCGCATCTCGTCCAGGCCGGCGAGCTCGTCGGCGACGGCGGGAACGACGGTCTTGGCGGCGTCGGTGGGCGTGGCGGCGCGGTGGTCGGCCACGAGGTCGAGGATGGGGACGTCGGGCTCGTGGCCGATCGCGCTCACCAACGGCGTGGTGAGGCGCGAGACGGCCCGCACCAGCGCCTCGTCCGAGAACGGCAGCAGGTCCTCCACCGACCCGCCGCCGCGGGCGACGACGATGACGTCGACGGCGGGGTCGGCGTCGAGGGAGCGGACGGCCTCGATCACCTGTGCCGCCGAGCTGGAGCCCTGCATGAGGGCGTGCCGGACGTCGAACTCGACGCCGGGCCAGCGTCGGCGCGCCACCTCGAGCACGTCGCGCTCGGCGGCGGAGTCCCGGCCCGTGACCAGGCCGATGCGGTGGGGGAGGAACGGCAGCGGGCGCTTGAGCGCGGGGTCGAACAGGCCCTCGGCGGCGAGCAGCTGACGCCGCTGCTCCAGGCGGGCGAGCAGCTCGCCGACGCCGACGGGTCGGATCTCGCGCGCGTCCAGCGACAGCGACCCGGTGCGCTCGTAGAACGAGACGCGGGCGTGGACGACCACGCGCGCGCCCTCGGTGATCGGCGGGTTGGCGGAGTCCAGGACGCTGCGGTGGCAGGTGAGCGAGACCGACATCTCGACGACGGGGTCACGGAGGGTGAGGAAGCAGCGCCCGGCTCGACGGTTGAGCTGGGCCACCTGGCCCTCGACCCAGATGGGGCCGAGACGCCCGAGGTAACCCGACAGCAGCTGGGTGACCTGGCGCAGCGGGGCGGGGGACTCCGCACTCGTCTCCAGGGCCACGGCACCACCCTAGGGCGCGCCCTTACGATGGGGACATGACCTCCGTACCGCTGGGCATGCCCTCCGTGGCGACCGACGGCGACCGCGACGTGCTGCTGGCAGCCCCCCGTGGCTACTGCGCCGGCGTCGACCGCGCCGTGATCACCGTCGAGAAGGCGCTCGACCTGTACGGCTCGCCGGTCTACGTGCGCAAGCAGATCGTGCACAACAAGCACGTGGTGCAGACGCTCGAGCGTCGAGGCGCGATCTTCGTCGAGGAGCTCGACGAGGTGCCGGCCGGTCAGACGGTCGTGTTCTCCGCCCACGGGGTGTCGCCCGCGGTGCACGAGCAGGCCGCCGACCGCGACCTCAAGACCATCGACGCGACCTGCCCGCTGGTGACCAAGGTGCACCACGAGGCGCGCCGGTTCGCCAAGGAGGGCAAGCAGATCCTCCTGATCGGGCACGCGGGCCACGAGGAGGTCGAGGGCACCGCCGGCGAGGCCCCCGAGCACATCACGCTCGTGGAGCGCCCGTCCGACGTCGAGCACCTGGAGTTCCCCGAGGGCACCGAGCTGTCGTGGCTCTCGCAGACCACGCTCAGCGTCGACGAGACGATGGAGACGGTCGACCGCCTGCGCGAGAAGTTCCCGCAGCTGCAGGACCCGCCCAGCGACGACATCTGCTACGCCACCCAGAACCGTCAGCTCGCGGTCAAGGAGATCGCGCGCACGTCCGACCTGGTGATCGTGGTGGGCTCGTCGAACTCCTCGAACTCGGTGCGCCTCGTGGAGGTCGCGCTCGAGGCCGGCGCCAAGGCGTCGTACCGCATCGACGACGTCAGCGAGATCGACGAGGCGTGGCTCGAGGGCGTCGAGAACGTCGGCGTCACGTCGGGCGCCTCGGTGCCCGAGGAGCTCGTCGAGGGCGTGCTGTCGTACCTGCGCGAGCGCGGCTACCCGGCCGCGACCGCCGTGCACACCGCGGAGGAGTCGCTGATCTTCGCGCTGCCGCCCGAGCTGCGCCGCGACATGAAGGCCGCCGGCCAGGTCTGAGCCGCCTCAGGCCGCCTCGGCGCGTTGGTCGGCGCCGGCCTCGGCCTGGGCCGCCCGGTTGGCGGTGACGATGCGCATCGCGACGATCGCGAGCACCGACAGGTGCCCGACGACCAGCGCGGTGGCATGGTCGACGACGCCGGCGATGACGCGCTGGAGGTGCCCCGCGGTGCCCGCCAGGCCCTCGACGTCGATCGCCTCGGGCTGGTAGACCGCGACCACCCAGATGGCGCCGACCATGAGCAGCGGCGGCATCACGCCGGGCGCGAAGAGCGAGCGGACGTCGGCGGCCATCGCGGCGGTGACGGTGACCATCACGAAGCCGATGCCGAAGACGACGCCCAGCGAGCCGGTGGTGGCGACGGTGAGCCAGGTGACGAGCGCCTGCCCGGCGAGGGCGCACGCGACGACGGTCCCCGTGGACAGGTCTCGCTCGGCGAGACCGGCCAGCGGGGATCGCTGGGTGAGAGTCTCCCAGTGCTCCACAGGGCGAACGTAGGTCACGACGCGCCCCTAGACCGCGCGCCGCGCCGCGGACGCCGGGCCCGACGCGTCGGCCTCGGTGACCTCGTCGGACAGCGTGGGTGGCAGGACGTCGGCGAGCTCGGGGGCGGTGAGCGGCCGGACCGTGCGCTCCACGGGCGCGATCGGGGCCAGCGGCTCGTCGGAGACGTCCAGCTCGGCGAGCCTGCGGGCCGACACCATGACCCGGCTCTCGATCGAGGCGACGGCGCTGTTGTAGCTGGACACGGCGCTGCCCAGGGAGCGGCCGACCTTGTCGAGGTGGGTGCCTGCTGTGCCCAGACGCTCGTACAGGTCGCGGGCGAGGCGGTGGATCTCGCGGGCGTTGTCGGCCAGACGGGCCTGCGTCCAGGCGTGGGCGACGGTGCGCAGCAGGGCGATCAGCGTGGTGGGCGTGGCGAGCACGACCTTCTGCGCCGCGGCGTGCTCGAGCAGCGCCCCGTCGGCCTCGAGCGCGGCGGACAGGAACGACTCGCCGGGGACGAACAGGACGACGAACTCGGGCGTGTGGTCGAGCCGTCGCCAGTACCCCTTGGCGGCGAGCTGGTCGACGTGGGTGCGCAGCTGGCGGGCGTGGCGCGTGAGCTGCGCGGCGCGCTCGGCCTCGGACGTGGCCTCGCCCGCGTCGAGGAACGCGTCGAGCGGCACCTTGGAGTCGACGACCACCTTCCGGTCGCCGGCGAGGTGCACCACCATGTCGGGCCGCAGCAGCGCCCCGTCGTCGCCCTCGAGCGTGGCCTGCTCGGTGAAGTCGCACCGGTCGACCAGGCCGGCGAGCTCGACCGCGCGCCGCAGGTGCATCTCGCCCCAGCGTCCGCGGACCTGCGGACGCCGCAGGGCCGTGGCCAGGGACGCCGTCTCGCGTCGCAGCCCCTCGCCGGTGGCGCGGACGGCCTCGACCTGCTCGCGGAGCTGGGCGTGCCACTCGATGCGGCTCGACTCCAGCTGCCGCAACCTGGCGTCGAAGCGGTCGAGGCTCTCGCGCACGGGCGCGACGGCCTGGCTGGTGGCGGTGGCCGACAGGCTCATCTGGTCGGCGAACAGGCCGGCGTCGCCGGACGGCGCACGCAGCAGCCTGGCGCCGAGGATCGCGCCGATCGCGAGCCCGGCCGCGAGGGCGAGCAGGGCGACGAGGAGGAGGGGAAGGACGTCCATGGCCCGACGGTGGCAGCCGGGTCCGACAGATTCGTCACGCCGGCCGCGGGAGAGGCGCCTGCCGCAACGGGTCCCGGCCTGGTTGGGTGGGGACGTGGCCCCGTTCCCGGACGTCCCACCGACGTCGTCGACGCGCGTCCGGCTGCGTCAGTTCACCGAGGCGGACGCGCCGCGCGTCCTCGACCTGCACAGCCGGATCGAGGTGGTGCGGTGGCTCGACGACCCGCCGTTCGACCTGCAGGTCTCGCTCGGCGACGCCGTCGCGTGGATCGACCGCGCCCACACCCTGCAGATCACCGACCCCCGCTGCGGGGTCTGGGCGGTCGAGGTGGTCGCGACGGGCGTCGTCGCCGGCACCGCGCTCCTGGCGCCGGTGCCGAACGACCCCGAGGAGCACCGGCAGATCGGCTGGCACCTGCACCCGGACTCCGTGGGGCACGGGTACGCCACCGACGCGGCGCTCGCCGTCCGCGACCACGCGTTCGCCTGCGGTCTCGACGAGGTGCTCGTGATGATGTACCCGCACAACGCGCCCTCGGCGTCGGTCGCGCGCCGGATCGGCCTGACCGAACACGGCGTGCGCCCCGACCCCTACTACTCGGGCGAGTCCCTCATGTTCTCCATGACGCGAGGCGAGCACGAGGCGCTGGTCGGGGGAGCGGGCACCCACCCGTAGGCTTGCCTCTCGTGGCACTCTCCATCGGCATCGTCGGGCTCCCCAACGCGGGCAAGTCCACCCTGTTCAACGCGCTCACCCGCAACGACGTCCTCGCGGCGAACTACCCGTTCGCGACGATCGAGCCCAACGTCGGCGTGGTCGGCGTCCCCGACTCGCGGCTCGGGGTCCTCGCCGAGCTGTTCGGGTCGGCCAAGGAGCTGCCCGCCACGGTGCAGTTCGTCGACATCGCGGGCATCGTCAAGGGCGCGTCGGAGGGCGAGGGCCTGGGCAACAAGTTCCTCTCGCACATCCGCGACTCCGACGCGATCTGCCAGGTGACCCGCGTGTTCCGCGACGAGGACGTCACCCACGTCGACGGCAAGGTCTCGCCCAAGGACGACATCGAGACCATCTCCACCGAGATGATCCTCGCCGACCTGCAGACCATCGAGAACGCGCTGCCCCGGCTCGAGAAGGACTCGCGCAAGGACAAGTCGCTCGTCGCCACCGTCACCGCGGTGCAGCAGGCCAAGGAGGTGCTCGACGGCGGCACCGGCGTCTTCGCCGCCGGCCTCGACCGCGAGCCGCTGCGCGACCTGCACCTGCTCAGCGCCAAGCCGCTAATCTACGTCTTCAACTGCGACAACGACGAGCTGTCGGACGAGTCGCTCAAGCAGCAGATGCGCGACCTCGTCGCGCCGGCCGAGGCGATCTTCCTCGACGCCAAGCTCGAGTCCGAGCTCGTCGAGCTCGAGGACGACGAGGCCCGCGAGATGCTCACCGAGATGGGTGTCGACGAGCCCGGCCTCGACGTCCTCGCCCGCGTCGGCTTCGACACCCTCGGCCTGCAGACCTACCTCACCGCGGGCCCCAAGGAGTCGCGCGCGTGGACGGTGAAGAAGGGTGCGACGGCCCCGCAGGCCGCGGGCGTCATCCACACCGACTTCGAGCGCGGCTTCATCAAGGCTGAGATCGTCTCCTTCGACGACCTCGTCGCCGCCGGCTCCATGGCCAAGGCCAAGGAGGCGGGCAAGGTCCGCATGGAGGGCAAGGACTACGTCATGGCCGACGGCGACGTGGTGGAGTTCCGCTTCAACGTCTGACGGTCGGGCGTCGCAGGGCTGTCCACCTCCCGGTGGCCGTCCTACGCTGAGCCATGGGCACCGAGCCGCAGGAGTTCAGGGGCCGCGACCTGCGCGGCGCCCGCTTCGTCGACTCCGACCTGTCCGGCGTGACGATGCGCGGCGTGGCGGTGGCCGGCATGGAGGTCGAGTCCCCCTGGCTGTTCGAGGCCGGGGAGCTCACGGTCAACGGGGTCAACGTCGTGGCGTACGTTGACGCCGAGCTCGACCGCCGGTTCCCCGGGCGGGAGCTGCGCGGCGCGACCACGCCCGACGGCATGCGCGAGGCGTGGGCGGCACTTCAGCGCACCTGGGCGGCGACGCTGGACCGGGCCGCGGGCCTGCCGGACGGGACCGTCGACGCGTCCGTCGGCGGCGAGTGGTCGTTCGCGCAGACCCTGCGCCACCTGGTGATGGCCACCGACATGTGGCTGGGACGTGGCGTGCTGCGGCTCGAGCAGCCGTTCCACCCCTTCGGGCTGGCCGACCACAGCATGGCCGAGGACGGCGAGGACATGTCGGTGTTCTCGGCCGACGTCCCGACCTGGTCCGAGGTGCTCGCCGCCCGCGCCGACCGGGTCGCGATGGTCCACGAGTTCCTCGAGACCGTCACCGCCGACGTGCTGGCCGAGGAGCGGCCCAACCCGCACGACCCGGCCCACCCCGAGACCGTCCGGCAGTGCCTCGGGACGATCCTCGAGGAGGAGTGGGAGCACCATCGCTACGCCGTGCGCGACCTCGACGCCCTGGAGTCGCGGCGCTGAGAGGCAGCCCGGACAGGTCCGGGCAAATGCCCCGACGTGGGAGCGGGCATCCCGAAACCGCGGTGAGATGTCTCAGATCACACCGCGCTCGGTCGATCAGGTCCCTGACACCAGAGGGGTCTGGTGCGGTGCGGGGACTCGAGGGGAGAGCGCCATGGCTCGAGGTACCCGCGTGGGACGACGGGCAGGCCGACTGTTCGCGCTCTACACGCTGGCGAGCCTGGTGCCGGTGCTCGTGCTCGGCGGGGTGCTCGTGCACGGGTACGAGGGCGACGGCGAGCGTCACGCACTCGAGCAGGGACGCGCGCAGGCCGAGGTCATCGAGCAGATGGCCGTCGGTCCGGCCCTGAAGGGCGCCGATCCCGCCCTCGACCTCTCCGAGGTGCAGCGGACCGCCCTCTGGTCGGCCACGGACCTCGCGGTCTTCCACGGGTCGGTGGCCCGCCTACGCGTCATCGGGTTCGACGGTCGCATCGCCTTCTCCGACGACGGCACCGCCACGGGTCGCTACGACACCACCTCGCCCGCCTTCACCCGCGCGCTGGAGGGGAGCCCGGTCGCCGAGCTGGTCGCCGGCACCGACGGCAACCCCACCACCATCGGCGTCCTGCAGCCCATCGTCACCGAGGCCACCGGGCAGGCCGTGGGCATCCTCGAGGTCCAGCTGCCGTACCAGGACATCGCCGCGACCGTCGCCGAGAACGAGCGGGCCGCCTTCGTCCGGCTCGGCCTCGGGCTCCTGGCGCTCTACCTCGTGCTCGCGGCGATCTCGTGGTGGACCACCCGCGCCCTGGCCCGCCGGGCCGCCGACCACGAGCACCTGGCCATGCACGACTCCCTGACCGGGCTGCCCAACCGCGCCAAGTTCCAGAGGCTCGCCGCGCACGCGCTCGACGCCAGCTCGCCGACCCGCAAGGGCGGGCTCGTCCTGATCGACCTCAACCGGTTCAAGGAGGTCAACGACACGATGGGCCACCACGCCGGCGACGAGCTGCTGCAGATCATCGGGCGTCGTCTGGCCGGGGCCTTCCGGTCCGACGACGTCGTCGCGCGACTGGGCGGAGACGAGTTCGCCGTCCTGCTGCGCACCGTCCGCGACGAGGACCAGGCCATGACCCTGCTGGAGCGCGCGAGGGAGCGGGTCCGCGCCGACATCGTCCTCGACGGCGTCACGGTGCAGATCGACGCCAGCCTCGGGCTGTGCCTGTTCCCCGACGACGCGGTGACCGTCGAGGAGCTGCTCCAACACGCCGACGCCGCCATGTACGAGGGCAAGCGGGGGCCGTCCAACGTCGTCCGCTACCAGTCGACCACGGCCCGTCCCGACAGCTCGTCGCTGATCCTGCAGCGCGAGATCGCCCAGGCGATCGCCGAGGACCAGCTGTTCCTGGAGTACCAGCCCAAGATCGAGCTCGGGACCGGCGGCGTCGTCGGCGTCGAGGCACTGGTGCGCTGGCAGCACCCGGTGCGGGGACGCGTCGGTCCGGACGCGTTCGTGCCGGTCGCCGAGCGGTCGCAGCAGATCGACCAGCTCACCCGGTGGGTCGTCGACGCGGCGCTGCGCGACTGCGCGTCGTGGCGCGCGCTGGGCGCGGACTGGACGGTCGCGGTCAACGTCTCGGCCCGCAACCTCGGGTCGCCGTCGTTCGTCGAGCAGGTGCTCGGCGCGCTCGCGGCGCACGACGTCCCGCCCGACCAGCTCGTCCTCGAGATCACCGAGACCGCGGTCCCGTTCGACAGCGCCGTGCTCCGCAGCGTCGTGGTGGCGCTGGAGGAGGCTCGTGTCAGGGTCTCGCTGGACGACTTCGGGGCCGGCGTGACGAACCTCGCCCAGCTCCGCACCGTGCCGTTCTCCGAGCTCAAGATCGACCGCCAGTTCGTCGACCGGCTCGACCAGGTCCCCGCCAACGCCGCGATCGTCTCGTCGCTGATCGAGATGGGCCACCGGGTGGGCTGCACCGTCGTCGCGGAGGGCGTCGAGACCGCCGAGGTGGCGGCCTGGCTCGCCGACCGGGGCTGCGACCTCGGCCAGGGGTACCACTGGATGCGTCCGCGTCCGTGGCGCGACGTGCTGGACGACGCTCCCCGGCCGGCGGCCGGTGCCGGCCTCGTCACGAGCGAGTCGTCGTGAGGCGCCGGACGGGCGTGCTGCTCGCGACGGTCGCCCTGGCGGTGGCGGCAGGGGTGAGCGGGTGCGGCGGACGCGCGACGAGCGCGCCGGCCGAGGAGGCCGGCGCACCCTCCGTCGACCAGGCCCTGCGCGGCCGGCTCCCGAGCGCGACCCGCGACCGCGGCGTCCTCGTCGTCGGCACCGACCCGTCCTACGCGCCCATGTCGTCCTTCGGCCGGGACGGCCGCACGATCGTGGGCATGGAGCCCGACCTCGCCGACGACCTCGGCGCCGTCCTCGGCCTCAAGGTGGAGGTCAGGCAGGTGCCGTTCGGCGAGGTGCTGCAGCAGGTGGACGACGGGACCATCGACCTCGGCCTCACCGCCATGACCGACACGCCCGAGCGGGCCCAGCAGGTGGACTTCGTCGACTACTTCACCGCCGGCACCGCCATCCTCGTGCAGCGCGGCAACCCCGGGAGGATCGAGTCGCTCGACGACCTGTGCGGGGAGCCCGTCGCCATCGAGAAGGCCACCGTCCAGGCCGACCTGCTCGAGCGGCAGCAGGCCGGCTGCGGCAGCCGGCCGATCCGCGTCACCGAGTTCCCGACCAACTCCGACGCGCTCCTGCGTCTGCGCACGGGACGCACCACGGCGGTCCTCACCGACCTCCCGCCCGCGGCGCTGCTGGCCAAGGACCGACGCACCCGCGCCTTCTACGAGCTCGCCACCCCCGAGCAGTACGAGCCCGGCCTCTACGGCATCGCGATCGCCAAGGACGACGCCGCGCTGCGGTCGGTGGTCGCCGACGCGCTCGGGCAGCTGATCGACGACGGCCACTACGCCCGCACCCTGCGCCGCTGGGGCCTGACCGCCGGCGCCGTCAAAGAGGTGCAGGTCAACTCCGGCCGTTGACAGATTCCCAGGTATACCTGGGAATCCGCGCCTGCCGCGGAGAACTTCCCGGGTACCGGGACAGGTTCCCGTGCCGAGTGGTGCCAGAGGTGCGGCGGCGCGCGGCCTAGCATCGCCCCGTGCCTCCACGCTCCCCGCTGCCGCAGCGTCACGGCCTGGGGGCGGCCTGGCTGCGGACGCCCGATCGCGACCGTCCGCGTCCGGACCCCTGGCCGACGATGGGCGCGTGGCTGCGCGACCGGCTGCCCGAGCGCGTCGACGTCGCCGGGATGCTCGCCGACGGGCGGTTCGTCTACGCCGACCTCCGCGTGGTGCGCGAGGACGACCCGTACGGCCCGCACACGTTCGTCTGGTTCCACCGCGACCTGCGCGAGGAGGTGGAGGTGCCCGGTGAGCTGCGGGTGGTGCACCGCGACGAGCGGATCGTCGTGGTCGACAAGCCGGCGTTCCTGGCCACCATCCCGCGCGGCAACCACGTGCGGCAGAGCGTCGTGGTGCGTCTGCGCGACGAGCTGGGTCTGCCCGAGCTGTCGCCGCTGCACCGCCTCGACCGCGTGACGTCGGGCCTGCTGATGCTGGCCACCGAGCGACGGTGGCGCGGGCCGTACCAGTCGATGTTCGAGCACCGCGTCGTCCGCAAGACGTACCGCGCGCTGGCGCCGTGGCGCGACGACCTGACGACGCCCGTCACCGTCCGCAACCACGTCCACAAGCCACGTGGGGTCTGGCAGGCCGAGGTGGTGCCGGACGCACCGGTCAACGCGGTGACCGACGTGGAGGTCGAGTCTCGGGTCGGCGACCTCGCCGTCTACCGCCTCACCCCGCACACCGGACGCACCCACCAGCTGCGCCTGCACCTGCACGGACTGGGTGTCCCCATCGTCGACGACCCGCTCTACCCCGAGGTCCTCGACGTCTCGGTCGACGACTTCAGCCGCCCGCTGCAGCTGCTCGCGAGCGAGCTCGCGTTCGCCGACCCCGTCGACGGCGCCGCGCGCGCGTTCGTCAGCACCCGGTCGCTCCCGCTCCCGCCCGCCTGAGCAACCTGCGGACACGGCGTCCGGACCGGTGGGATGCTGCTCCCATGTCGACGACCGTCGTGGTGCGGCTCGCCCTGGGGGCCCTCGTCGTCGCCGGGTCGGTGGCGGCGTGGGAGGTGTTCGTCTTCCTGCTCCTGCCCCTGACGGGTGTGCCCCTGATGATCGGTGGCGCGATGACGATCTGGGCGATGACCAAGGACCGCCCCGGCACCGCCCAGCGGTGGGCCCGACGCACGTCCTACGGGATCGCGACGGTCGGGGCCGTGGCCGCAGCGGTGTACTTCTGGGCGTGGGGCGTGGGCTTCGACTACGCCGACTCGTTCCGTGACGAGCCCCCGCACGTGGCGCTCGCCCTGAGCTGGTCCTACGGCGTGGCCGCGGTCGCGTTCGTCCTGCTCGCGCTGGTCGTCGTCGCCGTGATGCCCCTGCCCGGGCGGCGTCGGCGCGCGCTCACGTCCGGCTGACGGCACCGCCGCGCGCCGCGTCGAGCCGGTTGCCGAGCGAGGCGAGGCCGACGGCCAGCAGCGCGCCGCCGAGCAGGAGCACGACGGAGGTGGCGAGCACCGGCCCGTAGCCGCGGGCGGCGGCGTCGACGAACGGGTAGGGGTAGAAGTCGTCGGCGAGGGGTCCGCGCACGAGCGTGTAGACGAGGTACACCAGCGGGAGGGCGAGCCAGGTCAGCGCTGCGCGGACGTCAATCGGTCGGGTGCGCCGCGACACCAGGAAGTCCGCGACCATCACCACCGGCATCACCTGGTGCACGACCGTGTTCACCCACGGCGCCAGCACGCCGACTCCGACGTCACGCAGCAGCACGGCGAACACCAGTCCCGTGACGGCCATGCAGAACGCGACGGCGCCGCGGAACGCGTCCATCCACGGCGCCCGGGGCGCGACCACGGCGCCGACGACCAGCACCACCACCGAGAGCAGGTTCGACAGGTTGGTGAAGTAGCTCCAGAAGTTGCCCAGGGTGAAGCCCGGGGCGTCCCGAGAGTCCAGGTAGCAGGTCACCAGTGCCGCGACGGCCAGCGCGGCGAACGCGAGGCGCGCCACCCGCAGGGCGACGTCGACAGGTCTCATGGCGCGATCCTCCCACCGAGCGGCGCAAATCGGGCGTCGACTTCCGCGTCAGTCGGCTTCGACGTCGCCCGGTGACGACTCAGCCGGAAGTCAACGGGGGAGGGGCGGCTGGGGGAGGAGGGAGGGGGTGCCGGTCATCAGGGCGAGCAGCTGGTCGGCGGGCAGGGGGCGGGCGTAGAGGAAGCCCTGCGCGGTGTCGCACTGGTACTCGTGGAGGAGGTCGTGCTGCTGCTGGGTCTCGACGCCCTCGGCGACGACGCTGAGCCCGAGCGCCTGGCTCATGCTGAGCACGCCGCGGACGATCGCGCTGCAGCGCGGGTCGGTGCCGAGCCCCGACACGAAGCTGCGGTCGATCTTGAGGATGTCGGTGGGCAGCTCGGTGATGCGCATCAGGCTCGAGTAGCCGGTGCCGAGGTCGTCCAGGGCGATGCGGGCGCCGTCGCGGCGCAGGTCGTTGACGTCGGCCAGCAGCGAGTCGGCGATCAGCGGCGCGTGGGTCTCGGTGAGCTCGAGGACGATCTGGCTCATCGGGACGCCGGCGGCCACCTGCGCCGTGCGCAGCGCCTCGCTGAGGTGGCCGCTCTGCAGCTGCTTGCCCGAGATGTTGATGTGGACGACGGGAGCCTCGGGCCCGAGGGCGTCGAGCCACTGGCGGGCCATCCGCAACGAGAGCGCGAGCACCCGGGTGCCGGCCTCGGTCATCAGCGAGCTCGCCTCGAGGACGTCGAGGAACTCGGCCGGCGACTGCAGCCCGCGCTGCGGGTGGTTCCAGCGCAGGAGGGTCTCGACGGCGACGGTGCGCCCGGTGGCGATGTCGACCACCGGCTGGCCGAACAGCTCGAACTGCTCCTCGGCGAGGGCCCGCTCGAGCTCGGGCAGCAGACGGGCGGTGCGCGCGGCCCGCGCCTGCTCGGGCCACACCAGCGACTCGACGCGGTCGCGGCCGCTGTTCTTGGCGTTCGACATCGCGTGGTCGGCCTGGCGCAGGACGGCCTCGGGGTGCGAGTCGGGCTCGGCCAGGGCGACGCCGATGCTGGCCTGCACGACGACGGGCGTCCCGGCGACGTGGACGGGCTCGGCGAGCGCGGCGCGGACGCGGTCGGCCACCGCCTCGAGGTCGGTGCTGCCGTCCACGCCCTCGCAGACGACGGCGAACTCGTCACCGCCGAGGCGGGCGACGGTGTCGCTCTGGGCGACGCAGCCGGCGATGCGGCCGCCGACGCGGATCAGGAGGTCGTCGCCACCGGACATGCCGAGGGTCTCGTTCAGGCCCTTGAAGCCGTCGATGTCGAGGTAGAGGACGCCGACGCGCGTGGTGCCGCCGGACCGGATCGCGCGGCCCAGGCGGTCGACGAGAAGGGTGCGGTTGGGCAGCCCGGTCAGCTGGTCGTGGAGCGCCTGGCGGGTGAGCGCCTCCTCGGCGGCCTTGCGGGCGGTGATGTCCTCCACCAGGCACAGCAGTGTCACGCCGGCGCCGGACGGATCGGGCACCGTCGACATGGAGACCGACCCCCAGACCGTGTCGCCGGCGGCGTCGACGAACCGCATCTCGGTGCGCGCCGCGGACGAGCGGTCCTCGAGCTGGCCGGCGAGCAGGTACCCGAACGTCGCGTGGTCGCGCTCGTCGACGAGCTCGAGCGGCGTGGTGCCCACGAGCCGGTGCAGCGGCATCCCGGTGAACGCGGCGAGGTCGGCGTTGGCGCGGATGATCGGGCCGGCCGTGCCGTCCTGCACGCGTGACATCAGCATCGAGACCGGCGCGGTCTCGAACGCCGAGCGGAACCGCTCCTCGCTCTCGACGAGCCCGACGGCGAGCCGTGCCTGGGTGTCGCGCTGGAGCGCGAGGACGAGGGTCACCAGGGTGAGCACCGCGATGAACCCCTGCGCGAGCAGGCCCCGGGCGATCACGCTGTCGGCGATGAAGGGTCCGCGTCCGGCCATCGTCGTCAGGACGACCGCCAGCCCCGACACGAGCGCCGACGCGGCGGCCACACCGGTGCTGAACCGCAGGCCGAACCAGACGCACAGGGCGAGCACCGCGAACGAGATGGGCAGCGTGTCGTTGAGCGCGAAGACGGCGCCGTAGCCGATGACGAGCACCGCGCAGGCCGCCACGAACTCCCACCGCAGGTTGCCCGTCGGGACGTCGTCGCAGTCGACCCGCACCAGGCGCAGGGTGGTGGCGACGAGCACGAAGATGCTCACCGCGTTGCGCACCACCCACAGCGGGTACGCCGCGGGCGACTCCTGCGCGAACACCATCAGCAGCGTCGGGCCGACGACGCCGCTGACGATCGAGCCCGCCACGCTGCCGAGCAGCAGCGCCCACAGGTGGCGCGGCGACTCGAGCCGGTGAGCGCCCGACCCGCCGAGCCACACGAACACCACGACCGCCGACAGCGCCAGCACCGCGTTGGCGAGGGCGAAGACGAGCGCGACGCGGACGGGCGCGCCGTCGAGCACCGGGATCACCGTGGTCAGCACGACGATGCCGGCCAGCGCGCCGGCCATCGCGTAGTAGGAGCCCGACCGGTGCTCCCACAGGACCCACAGGAAGCCGACGCCCGCGGCGGGCCACACGAGCGCCAGCTGCGAGCCGTCCAGCAGGGTCATGCGCCCGAGGACGGCCGCGACCGCGAAGGCCACGGCGAACGCCGGCCCCACGAGGATCGCGCGGCCGGGATGCAGCGCTCGCGCGAGTCCCGAGAGGGTCGTCTTCACTGGTGCTCCTCAGCGCCGAAGGGCCAAGGGCCCGGAGTCAACGCTTGTAGGGCAGCCTGATGCTCGCGAAGACGGGATTGTGGTCCGACGGGATCGTACCGACGAACTTGCCCTTGCGGAGGCGAATCGCCTGAGACCACCGCGAGACCGACGTGCCGCGCGACACCCAGACGTAGTCGGCGTGCAGGTACTTGCGGGGCGGCTTGCGGCGCAGCTGGTTGTTCGAGCTGTACGAGGACTTGACCCGCTTGGCGGCCACGTCGTAGCTGTTCACGAAGCCGGACTGCTTGAGCACCTTGGTCGGCGCGTCGCTCGCGTGGTCGCGGTGGGTGTTGAAGTCGCCGGCGACGACGAGCGGCAGCCCCGCGGTGTTGACGGTCCTGGTCTTGGCGACGAGCGTCCTGGTCTGCGCCCGGCGGACGCGGTCACGGGCCGCGGTGTTGCCGTTGACCAGGTGGGCGTTCACCATCATGAACCGGCTGCCGGTGGCTCGGTCGGTCATCTCGCTCCACACCGCGTACTGCTTGCCGCCCAGCGACATCTCGCCGCTGCGGCCCGGCGTCAGGCGGGCGGGCTTGTAGAAGATGTAGCGACCGGTGGTGGAGAGCTGGCGCGTGCCGCGGTCGATCCGGGTCTTGACGATCGTGTAGGGGCCGAGCAGGTTGTCGAGGTCGCGGGCCGGGAACTTGAGCGACGACCCCTTGTGCGGACCGTTGGCCTCCTGGATCGCGAACGCGTCGGCGTTGCCGGTGCGCAGCAGCGAGGCCACCTTCGCGCGCCGCGGCTTCCACGAGCGGAGCGAGTCCTTCTGGACGTTGTAGGTCGCGACCTTGAGGCTCGAGGACGCGGCGCGCTGCTGCGGGACGGGAGCGGCCTGCCCCTGCGACGCGGCGCCGGTGAGGGCGAGCAGGGAGGTCGAGAGCAGGGCGGCGCTGACGAGCGCCGTCGCGCGGACGACCCGGTGGGTTCCGAGAGAGGAATACGACATGGGACGAGAATCTACGCCAATTGGAGTAGTAGCGCCGGACAACCACCTCATCTGGTCGACAGGTGAGACCCGGGCGACCCGTCGCCGGTGACGGCCTCGAGGTCGTCCGTGCCCTCGTCGTGGGTGCCCCTGGGGGCCAGCAGGACGGCGAACGCGGTGGTGATCGGCACCGCGAGCACCAGTCCGATCGCCCCCACCATCGTGCGCGCGATCTCGGCGCCGATCTCCTCGGTGCCGGCCATCTCGAGCAGCGACCGCTGGTAGGCCACGATCAGCAGCAGCACCGTCATCGCCGAGCCCGCGTAGGCGAACACCAGCGTGTAGACGCTGGAGGCGATGTGGTCGCGGCCGATGCGCATCGCCGACGCGAACACGCGCGCCGGGCTGAGGTCGGGGCGCGACGAGCGCAGCTCCCAGACCGCGCTGGCCTGCGTGACCGTGACGTCGTTGAGCACGCCGAGCCCGGCGACGACCATGCTGGCCGCGACCACGCCCGACAGGTCGATCTGGCCGGCGACGGCGAGCAGCGTCTGGTCGTCCTCGCTGCCCAGACCGGTCAGGTGGGCCCAGTTGGTGGCCGCCACGCCGAGCACCGCGGTGATCGCCAGACCGACGACGGTGCCGAACAGCGCGCTGGTGGTGCGGATCGAGACGCCGTGCGCCAGGTACAGCACGACGATCATGATCGCGGTGGACCCGACCACCGCCACCAGGAGCGGGTTCTCGCCGGCCAGCAGCGCGGGCAGGATGAACCGGACGAGCGCGAACAGCGTCACCGCGACGCCGAGCAGGGCGAACAGCCCGCGCCACCGGGCCACCACCACCACGAGCACCGCGAACGCGACCGCGAGCGCCGTGAGCGGCACGCCGCGCTGGAAGTCCAGGAACTCATAGGTCGTCTCGTCCGTGCCGGGCGGGCGCAGCGAGATGATCCGGACGTCGTCGCCGACGGAGAAGCCCTGGCTGTAGACCGCCGGCGTGACCTGCATGCGGGCGGTGCCGCCGTCGTCGAGCGAGGCCGTGACGTCGCCGCAGGCACCCTGCACGGCGGGCAGGCCGTCGGGGCCGACGGACCCGTCGCCGCAGTCGAGGTCCTTGACCCCCGTGACCGTGCCGGTGACGATCCGCACGCCCTGGCCCGAGTACGGGTTGGCCGTGGTCGCGACGTCGTCCCGGTCGGGCCACAGCGTGAAGACGCCCCACGCGGTCGCGAGGCTCAGCACGCCGACGACGACCGCGAGCACCGCTGCGAGCGTGCGGCGCGGGGGACCGGGCTCCGCCACGTCTCCGTGGGCGTGGGAGTGGGGCACGCGCCAAGACTAGGAGAGGCACCCCGGTGCGAGACTGTCGGGCGTGGACGTCGCCCTCACCCTCGTCATGCTCGTCGGCGTGGTGGTCGCCTTCGGGTCGGTCGCGCGCCGCATCGGCGTCGCCGCACCCCTGGTGCTCATCGTCGCGGGCCTGGCGATCTCGTACGCCTCGTTCCTGCCCGACGTGACCCTGACGCCCGACCTGGTGCTCATCGGGCTGCTGCCGCCGCTGCTGTACGCCGCGGCCATCCGCACCCCGCTGATCGACGTCCGTCGCGAGGTGCGCCCGATCCTGGGCCTCTCGGTCGGGCTCGTGCTCCTGACCACCGTCGTCGTCGCGCTCGTCGCCTGGTGGGTGCTGCCGATCCCGCTGGCGGCGGCGTTCGCGATCGGCGCCGTCGTGGCCCCTCCCGACGCGGTCGCGGCCACGTCCATCGCCCGCAAGGTGGGCATGCCGCGGCGGATGGTGACGATCCTGGAGGGCGAGAGCCTGCTCAACGACGCGACCGCCATCGTCACCCTGCGCGCGTCCATCGCCGCGATCGGCGGCGGCCTCACCGTGGCGAGCCTGGGCTGGCAGTTCGTGGTGTCGGGCGTGGGCGGCGTGCTCATCGGCGTCGTCGTCTCGGTCGTGGTCGGCCGCGTCCGCCGCCGGATCGACGACGACCTCACCGACGTCGCCGTCTCGTTCCTCACCCCGTGGGTGGCCTACCTGCCGGCCGAGGAGATCGGCGCGTCCGGCGTCCTCGCGGTCGTGGTCGCCGGCCTGGTGCTCGGCCACCGCGCGCCGCTGATCCAGTCGGCGTCGTCGCGGGTGTTCGAGCGCACGAACTGGGCCACCATCTCGTTCCTGCTCGAGAACACCGTGTTCGTGCTCATCGGCATGCAGGTGCGCACGATCGTGAAGGGGGTCGAGACGAGTGACGTCCCCTACGGCCAGGTGACGCTCGCCGCCGTGCTCGTGCTGCTGACGGTCGTGCTCGTGAGGTTCGTCGGCGTGTTCGCGATGATCTTCGGTCCGCGACTGGTGCCGGCGGTGCGCCGACGTGAGGACCCACCGGACTGGCGCCCGTCGGTCGTCGTCGGCTGGGCCGGCATGCGGGGGGTCGTGACGCTGGCCGCCGCGTTCCTGCTGCCCCAGGACACGCCCGACCGCGAGGTGCTGGTGATGCTCGCGTTCGTGGTGACGGTCGGGACGCTGATGCTGCAGGGGCTGACGCTGCCCCTGCTCGTGCGCGTGCTCGGCATCGAGGGGCCCGACAGCGCCGTCGACCGTCGTGAGGCCGCGGGCGTGCTGGTGCGGGCCACGCAGGCCGGGCTGGACCGCCTCGACGAGCTGGTCACCGAGGACGACGCGCCGGAGGTCGTCGACCGGCTGCGGGCGCAGGCCGCGCAGCGCGCCGAGCGGGCGTCCACCCGTCACACCGCGGACGGTCCGCCGCCCGGGGCGCGCGAGTACGTCCGGCTGCGCGCCGCGATGATCGAGGCCGAGCGCGCCGAGGTGCTGGCCGTCCGGCGCTCGGGCACGGTCGACCAGGCCGTCGTCGCCCACGTGCTCGACATGATCGACGCCGAGGAGACCGTGATCACCAGGCGACGCGGGTGAGACGAACGGTCGTGGGCGTCGCGGTCGTGCACCGCGGCCGCCTGCTCGCCGCCGAGCGGGCGACGGGCGGCTGGGAGCTGCCCGGCGGCAAGGTCGAGCCCGGCGAGAGCGACGCCGACGCCGCACGCCGCGAGCTGCACGAGGAGCTCGAGATCGAGCCGGCGGTGCTCGGTCCGCTGCCGCTCGAGGTGCCGATCTCGGACCACCTGCTGCTGCGCGTCCACGTCGCACGGCTCGACGACGACCTCGACGTCGAGCCCGTGCTCACCGAGCACGCCGACGTCCGGTGGGTCGACGCCGACGGGCTCGACGACGTCGGCTGGCTGCCCGCCGACGAGCCCTTCGTGCCGCTCCTGCGCGCGCTGCTCGACGGGGACCTCGCCGACCGCGCCACCGCGACCTTCGACGACGGCGACGACGCGCAGGGAGTCCTCCACGCCCTCGAGGCCGACGGCGTCGCGGCGACGCTGGCGCGGGAGACGTTCGCCGGCGAGGACGACTCCGAGGACCGTGCGTGGCTGCTGACGGTGCAGGGGGTGGGCGAGGCGGCCGCGCTGCGCGCGCAGGTCGAGACGGTGGAGAACGCCTGGATCGAGCCCCCGCACGACGCACCCGTCGTGGCGGCACCGCCGTTGCCGACGGCGCCGCGACGCCTCAAGCGCCCCGCGGCTCCTGCAGGGCGCGACGCAGGAAGTCCACCTGCAGCAGGCTGAGGTTCTCCGCGACGGTCTCGTCGGACGCCATGTGCGTGACGCCCGTGAGCGGCAGGACGCTGTGCGGACGGCCCGCGGCGAGCAGCGCCGAGGAGAGCCGCAGGGCGTGCGCCACGACGACGTTGTCGTCGACCATGCCGTGCACGATCATCAGCGGACGGTGCACGCCGTCGCGGTCGGCGGCGTCGGTGAGCAGCGAGTTGCGGTCGTAGACGTCGGGCTGCTCGTCGGGGTGGCCGAGGTAGCGCTCGGTGTAGAAGGTGTCGTAGAGCCGCCAGTCGGTGACGGGGGCTCCCGCGACGGCCGCGTGGAACACGTCGGGCCGGCGCAGCACCGCCAGCGCCGAGAGGTAGCCGCCGTACGACCAGCCGGCGATGCCGACGCGCGAGGTGTCGACGTCGTCGGGGAACCGCTCGGCGACGGCGGCGAGCGCGTCGACCTGGTCCTGCAGGGTGACGCCGGCGAAGTCGTCGCGGATGGTGCGCTCCCACGCGCGGCCGCGGGCGGGCGTGCCGCGGCCGTCGGACACGACGACGCAGAAGCCCTGGTCGGCGAGCCACTGCGGCTCGAGGAACATGCGTCCCGACGCCAGCACGCGCTGGGCGTGCGGCCCGCCGTAGGGGTCCATCAGCACCGGGAGCCGGGTCGAGCCGCGGGCGTGGTCGCGGGGGAACAGCACGGCGGTGCGCAGGGCGTGCTCGCCGGCGTGCACCATCTCGACGCGGGGAGCGTCGCCGGCCTCGGCCTGGCGCGAGGAGATCTCGGCCACCTGGGCGCCGCCGCGCAGCACCAGGGTGCGCGTGCGGGTGGAGTCGAGCGGCGACCGCGAGACGACCGTCGTGCCGCCGGAGGACGAGCCGCCGTGGACGGCGGTGCCCTCGCTGAGGCGGGTGCTGGTGCCGTCCCAGGCGATGCGCACCAGGTGCACCTCGGTGGGCTCGACCGAGCCCGACACCAGGACGCCGTCGTCGTCGGCGCCGAGGACGTCGCGCACGTGCAGGTCGGCGGGCCCGACGGGCTCGCCGTCGACGTGGACGCGGCGGACGTCGTCGTGCGGCTCGGCGGTGAGCAGCCGTCCGCCGGCCGCGAGCGTGGGCACGCCGCCCACGAGGTCGACCCACACGTCGTCGTGCTGCTCGCGCAGCACGGTGGTCTCGCCGCTGGCGACGTCGACCGACAGGACGAGGGCCGTGCGCTGGTCGCGGCTCATCACCTGGACGACGGGGGCGCCGTGGCGCGTCCACGACACGCGGGTGAGGTAGGGGAAGCCCATCCAGTCCCAGGCCACCTGGACGCGGCTGCCGTCGAGGCCGATCACCCAGAGGCTGACCTCGGCGTCGGCCGTGCCGGCCGCGGGGTAGCGGTGCGGGACGGGCGCGGCCGCGGGGTCAGCCGGGTCGGCGACGTGCCAGACCCCGACGGGGGCCTCGTCGTAGCGCTCGACGAGCAGGGAGTCGCCGTCGGGCGCCCACCAGAACCCGCGGAAGCGGTTCATCTCCTCGGCGGCGACGAACTCGGCCTGGCCCCACACCACGGTGTCGGAGTCGGGCGTGACGAGTGGGCGCTCGAGGTCGCCGTCGACGCCGATGACGCGCAGCGCGCCCTCGGACGCGTAGGCGACGTTGGTGCCGGTGGGGTCGACGCGGGGGTCGATCACCGCGCCGACGGTGGGCAGCGCACGGGCCTGGCCCTCGCCGTCGAGCGGCGCGACCCAGACCTGGCCCGACAGGGCGAACGCGGCCACGCGCGACTGCGCGTCGGTGGACCACCCGACGATGCCGGCGCCGGCCTCGCGGCTGCGCTCGCGCCGGGCGCGCTCCTCGGGCGACAGCTGCTCGCCGTCGGTGCCCAGCAGCACGGCGGGGTCGGCGACCAGGCGCTCCTCGCCGGTCTCGACGTCGAGCTGCCAGAGCGCGCCGGTGCTCGACGTGCCCGACTCCGTGCGCAGGAACGCGACCCGCGTGCCGTCGGCGCTGATGCCCGCCTGGCGGGGGATCCCGAGGGTGAAGCGCTGGGTGCGCGCGCGCAGGCGAGGATAGGAGTCGGCCTGCTCCGCGGTGGTCTGCTCGGCGTCCGTGGTCATGGCAGCACTCTAGGGGCCCACCGCGACACCCCTGTCGGACGCCGCGCCTAGGCTGGAGGTCATGACCACGACCCCCGCCCGCCGGCTGCTCCTCGTCCACGCACACCCCGACGACGAGACCATCGGCAACGGCGCGACGATGGCGCGCTACGTCAGCGAGGGCGTGGGCGTCACGCTCGTCACCTGCACCCTCGGCGAGATGGGCGAGGTGCTCGTCCCCGAGCTGGAGCACCTGCTGTTCGAGCGCGACGGCGGGCTCGGTCAGCACCGCATCGGCGAGCTGGCCGACGCGATGAAGGTCCTCGGGGTCACCGACCACCGCTTCCTCGGCGGCGCCGGCCGCTTCCACGACTCCGGCATGTCGTGGGCCGAGGACGGCTCGGCCACCGTCGCCGCCGACGTGCAGCCCAACGCGTTCTGGCTCGCCGACCTGCAGGTCGCCGCCGACGAGCTGGTGCCCGTCATCCGCGAGGTGCGCCCGCAGGTGCTCGTCACCTACGACGACTTCGGCGGCTACGGCCACCCCGACCACGTCCAGGCGCACCGCGTCGCCACCTACGCCGCCGCTCTCGCGGCCGTCCCGTCGTACCGCCCCGACCTCGGCGAGGCGTGGGACGTCGCCAAGCACTACTGGACGGCGATGTCGGCCACCTGGATGCGCGAGGGCCTGCGGGCGCTGCGCGCCGCCGGCGACACCACGACGTTCGAGGGCATGGACCCCGACGGCCCGATGCCCCGGATGGTCGCCGAGGACGACGCGCTCGACGCGATGGTCGACGGCACCGCGTTCGTCGACGCCAAGCTCGACGCGATGCGCGCCCACCCCACCCAGATCGCCGTCGACGGCCCGTTCTTCGCGCTGAGCAACAACGTCGGCAGCCGGGCCTGGGGGCGTGAGTTCTACCGCCTCGCCAAGGGCGAGCGCGGGCCCGTCGACCCCGAGACCGGCTTCGAGAGCGACCTGTTCGCCGGTCTCGACGTCGCCGCCGACTGAGCCGCGTGCGTCGCCTGCTCGTCCCCGTCGCGCTCGTCGCCGCCGGGCTCCTCACCGGCCTGATGGCGGTGGTCGCCCACCGTCACGCCGTGGTGGTCGCCTCGCTCGTCGTGCCTTGGGGCCTGGTCCTCGTGCTGGTCACGCTCTACGCGTGCACGCGCGCGGCCGCGGAGCTCGGCGGGCCGCGCACGGGTGCGTTCTCGTTCGGGGCGGGCTTCGTCGTCGCGCTGCTGCTGGCCTACCGGCCGCGCGCCGCGGGCGACTACCTCGTCGCCGGCGACCTGCGCGGGTACGGCCTGCTGGTGGGCGGCGTCCTGGTGGTCGGGGCCGGGGTCCTGCGGGGCCTGTCGGCACCCGCCCGCGGGGCGCCGCCTAGCGTGGCACCGTGACCGCCCCCCTCGACGACGCCGCCTTCCGGGCCGCCCTCGGACGCTTCGCGAGCGGCGTCACCGTGGTGTCCACCGTGCACGAGGGCGTCGACCACGCCATGACGGCGAGCGCGTTCTGCTCGGTCTCGATGGACCCGCCGCTGGTGCTCGTCTGCGTCGACCGCACCAACCGTCTGCACGACGCCCTGCTCGCCTCGGGCACCTGGGGCGTGTCGATCCTGTCCGACACGGCGCAGGACTCCGCCACCTGGTTCGCGCGCCGGGGACGTCCGCTCGAGGGCCAGTTCGACGTCGCACCGCACCACCGGGGAGAGGCCACCGGCACCTGCCTGCTCGACGAGGCGCAGGCCTGGCTCGAGTGCCGCACCTGGCGCACCCACGACGCCGGAGACCACACCGTCGTCATCGGCGAGGTGCTGCGAGCGGCGTCACGCGAGCCCGATCCGTCACCGCTGCTGTACTACCGTTCGCACTACGGATCGCTCGTGCGGTCCACCGCGAGCGAGAAGAACCGACGCCCGATGGGTAGCGCATGACGACGAAGACCACCACCGCCGATCCGCACGCCAGGAAGGACCGACGGGGCACGCTGCTGGCCTCGGCCGGGGTGCTGGTGCTCGTCGGGGGGCTCTACGTCGGCGCGCACTACCTGATCGGCGACCGGCTGCCGGTGGGCACGAAGGTCGCGGGCGTCGCCGTCGGCGGCAAGTCGCCGGCCGAGGCCCGCAGCATCCTCACCGAGCGGCTCGACGAGCGCTCCCAGGCCCCGGTCGAGCTCGTCAGCGGCGACCAGGAGTTCTCGGTGGAGCCCGCGGACGCCGGGCTGAGCCTCGACCTCGACGCCACGATCGCGCGGGCCGGCGGCGGCTCGTCGTGGAACCCCGTGCGCATGGTCCGCGCCGTCGTGGGCAGCGCCGAGGTCGACGCCGTCGTCGAGACCGACGACGCCAAGCTCGAGGGCAGCGTGGCGACCATCGCCGACGCCGTCGACACCGCGGCCGTCGAGCCGCAGATCACCTTCAAGGACCGCGAGCCCGAGGTGCGCGACCCCGCCGACGGCGTCTCGGTCGAGCGTGAGGAGGCGGCCCGCCTGATCCAGGAGCGGTACCTGTCCGAGGGGGCGGCGGACGCCCAGCCCCTCGAGGTCCCCACCCGCACCCTGTCGCCGACCGTCGACAGCGAGGCCGTCGATGCCGAGCTCGAGAGCTACGCCACGCCCGCGATGGAGGGTCCGGTCACCGTCGTCGTCGGCGCCGACCAGGTGCCGCTGCCCGTGCGCGCGTACGCGTCCGCGCTGACGATCGCCGTCCAGGACGGCGAGCTGGTGCCCACCGTCGATCCCGAGAAGCTGGCCGACGGCCTCGAGGCGGCCACCGAGTCGATCGGGCAGAAGGCCCGCGACGCCACCGTCGAGCTGCGCGGCGGCACGCCCACCGTCGTGCCGGCCCAGGACGGCATCGGCGTCGACCCCCAGGCCGTCGCCACCGCGCTCGTGCCCGTGCTCGACAAGACCGGCGACGCCCGCCGGATCAGCCTGTCGACCACCGTCACCAAGCCGTCGTTCACCACCGCGCAGGCGCAGGCCCTCGGCGTCAAGGAGCAGGTCAGCACCTTCAGCACCCGCTTCCCGTACGCCGAGTACCGCAACGTCAACCAGAGCCGCGCCGCGGCGCTCATCGACGGCACCCTGATCAAGCCCGGCGAGACCTTCAGCTTCAACGACACCGTCGGCGAGCGCACCGCCGCCAACGGCTTCACCACCGGCTCGATCATCGCCGACGGCGTGTTCCGCGAGGAGCTCGGCGGCGGCGTCTCCCAGGTGGTCACCACCACCTACAACGCGGGCTTCTTCGCCGGCCTCGAGGACGTCGAGCACAAGCCGCACAGCTTCTACATCAGCCGTTACCCGGTGGGCCGCGAGGCCACCGTCGCGTGGCCGTCGGTCGACCTGAAGATCAAGAACGACACCAAGTACGGCGTGCTCATCTCGGCGAACGTCAAGAAGAGCAGCCCGGGCAGCCAGGGCGTCACCACGGTCTCGATGTACAGCACCAAGACGTGGGACGTCACCGCCGGCGTGAGCGGGCGCACCAACCTACGTCAGGGCGGCACCCGCGCCGACTCCAGCGACCGCTGCGTGCCGCAGCAGGGCGTCACCGGCTTCGACGTGACAGTGTACCGGTACTTCGCGCAGAACGGCAAGCGGGTCAAGACCGAGTCGATCCCGGCTCGCTACAACGCGGCCGACACCGTCATCTGCAAGTAGCCCCTCACGCCCGGGGCGGCGAGAGATAGCGGTAGTCGTGGTGGTCCACGAACCCGTACCCGGCGTACAGCGCGATCGCGGCGGTGTTGGGTCGCATGGTCTGCAGGTAGGCCTTGTCGGCGCCGCGGTCCGACGCCCACCGCAGCGACGCCTCGACGACGGCGCGTCCGAGCCCGCCGCGACGCAGTGCGGGGGAGACCTCCACGGCCGACAGCCCCGCCCACTCGCCCGTCACGACGACGCGCCCCACCGCCTGCAGCGCGCCGGCGTCGTCACGCACGGAGACGAAGCCCGTGGTGGGCGGGCCAGTCAGCACGGCGCGGACGACGTCGCCGTCGGCGCCCGCGGCGCGGTGGTAGGCCGCGGCCCAGTCGTCGGTGAGGTGCTCGTCGACGACGACACCCCGACGCGCCTCGCCGCAGGCGGCGAGCGCCTCGGCGAGCACCGCCACCTGCACGACCGCGCCCGGGTTGGCGTCGGGCAGCGGAGCCCAGCCGGCCGCCTCGAACGTGCGCTCCCACCCCGACCCGACGACGACCTGCGCGCGTGCCGGCAGGTCGCGGGCGGCGTAGTAGGCCTGGACGCGGGCGAGCGCGTCGCTCGCTCCGGTGCCGGGGTCGCCGTGCACGGCGACCGAGTTCGCCCGGCCGGTGAACCCGCCGGCCGCGCGCAGGAGCCAGTCGCCCAGGGGCTCGGACTCCAGCGGCGGCCACCCGCGCGTCGCGACGCGGGTGAGGTCGTCGGCGCTCGTCGTCAGCGGGTCGCGCGTGCGGCGTGGGGCGTCGGGCACGACGCGGACGCCGACGACGTCGCCCAGCACCACCGCGACCACCTGCCCGTCGCGCCGCTCGACGTCCGCGGACGTCTGCGTGACGCGGAGCACGCGGCCCACCACGTCGGTGAGCGCGGGACCGCCGCTCGGGCCGCGCTCGCCCGGCACGACGGCGCGCACGGTCACGCGTCGGCCCACGTCGTCAGGACCCAGACGGGGCGGGTGCGGCGCGGCGGCGACCATTAGGCGGACCTCAGTTCGGCGGTGTCGTGCTGGACCCCGATACTAGGGACGTCGGGTGCGATGGAGCCCGACTGCCGTTTCGCTGAGGAGGAGAGCTCGTGACCTACGTCATCGCGCAGCCCTGTGTGGACCTGAAGGACCGGGCGTGTGTCGACGAATGTCCGGTCGACTGCATCTACGAGGGGAAGCGGATGCTCTACATCCACCCCGACGAGTGCGTCGACTGCGGCGCGTGCGAGCCGGTGTGCCCCGTCGAGGCGATCTTCTACGAGGACGACACGCCCGAGGAGTGGAAGGAGTACTACACGGCCAACGTGGACTTCTTCGACGACCTCGGCTCGCCCGGTGGTGCCGCCAAGCTCGGCGAGATCGACAAGGACCACCCGATGATCGCGGCGCTGCCGCCGCAGAACACCGAGGAGTGAGCCGGCGGCTCGTCTCGACGCGGCTGCCGGACTTCCCCTGGGACTCCCTGGCGGCCGCGCGCGAGCGTGCCGCCGCCCACGAGGGCGGGCTCGTCGACCTGTCGGTGGGCACGCCCGTCGACCCGACGCCGGCGCTCGTCCGCGACGCGCTGACGGCCGCCTCCGACGCGCCGGGCTACCCCACGACGATCGGCACACCGGCCCTCCGCCGGGCCTTCCTGGGCTGGCTGGAGCGGCGCTTCGACGTCACCGGCCTCGACGTCGGCCAGGTGCTGCCGTCGATCGGCTCCAAGGAGCTGATCGGCAGCCTCGCGCTGCACCTGGGCCTGGGGCCCGGTGACACGATCGTCGTCCCCGAGCTGGCCTACCCGACGTACGCGGTGGGTGCGGCGCTGGTCGGGGCCGACGTCGTCGTCGACGACGCGCCCGACCGTCGCGACGGCCCGGCGCCCGCGCTGGTCTGGGTCAACTCCCCGGCCAACCCGCACGGCGCCGTGCTGCCCCCCGAGCGTCTGCGCGAGCTGGTGCGGTGGGCGCGCGAGCACGACGTGCTGCTCGTCAGCGACGAGTGCTACCTGGAGTTCGGGTGGACCGGGGAGCGCCCCGCCTCGGTGCTGCAGCCGGACGTCAACGGCGGCTCGGTCGAGGGGCTGCTCGCGGTGCACTCGCTGTCGAAGCGGTCGAACCTGGCCGGCTACCGCGGCGCGTTCGTCGTCGGCGACGCCGCCGTCGTCGCCGAGCTGCTCGAGGTGCGCAAGAACCTCGGCCTGCAGATGCCCGCGCCCCAGCAGGCCGCGTGCGTCGCGGCCCTGGACGACGACGCCCACGTCGACGAGCAGCGCGCCCGCTACCGGTCGCGACGCGAACGGCTGCGCCCGGCGCTGGAGTCGGCCGGCTTCACCATCGACCACTCCGAGGGCTCGCTGTACCTGTGGGCCACCCGCGACGAGCCCTGCCGCGACACCGTCGCCTGGCTCGCCGAGCGCGGCGTCCTCGTCGCCCCCGGCGACTTCTACGGCGAGGCCGGCGCCCGCCACGTCCGCGTCGCCCTCACCGCCACCGACGAGCGCATCGACGCCGCCGTCTCCCGCCTCACCTGAGGCCCCCGACGCTCGTCCCACCCGACGCTCGTTTACCAGGAGACCGTGGTGAACGGTCGCGGACCACGGCAACTTCGCCATGGTCCGCGACCGTCTACCAGGAGAACCTGGTAAACGACCCGTGCGTCAGGAGGCGAGCTTGCTGGCGAGGATCGGGGGGACGGACTCGAGGGCGGCGCCGATGGACAGCACGGTGTTGGTGGAGAAGGCGAGCGAGGTCGCGTCGTCGAAGGTCACCAGGTGGCCGTCGCGGACCGAGGGCACCTGGGCCAGCAGCTCGTCGGAGGTGACGGCGGAGTTCTCGACGCCGATGGTGGTGATGACGGTGAGGTCGGCGTCGAGCAGGTCGAGCTGCTCGCGCGAGACGTCGATGGAGAACGAGTCGCCGGCGAGCTCGGCGATCTCGGGCTTGTCGATGAAGCCGAGGGCCGTCAGAAACTGCACACGGCTGTCGCGGGCGACGTAGGCGCCGTAGCCCTCGCTCGTCAGGGCACCCACCACGGCGGTCTTGCCCTTGAACTGCGGGTACTCCGCGGCGGTGGCGGTGAACTCGTCCTTGGTGTCCGCGACGAGCTGCTCGCCCTTCTCGGAGACGCCGAGCGCCGCGGACACGAGGTCGACCTGGTCCTCCCACGAGGTGTTGTACTGCTCGCCGCCCTCCTTGATCGACACGGTCGGGGCGATCTTGGCCAGCGCGTCGTAGCGCTCCTTGGTGCCGGCCGACTTGGTGTCGAGGATGAGGTCGGGCTTCAGGGCGGCGACCTTCTCGAGCTCGGGCTCGAGGGTGCCGATCAGCTCGGGCGCCTCGTCGTACATGCCCTCGGCCCACGGGCCGACGCCCTCGCCGCCGAACGCGAGCCAATCGCTCGCGCCGACGGGCTGGACGCCCAGCGCCAGCGCCGTCTCGGCGTCGCCCCAGCCGAGGGCGACGACGCGCGTCGGCTTCTCGTCCAGGGTCACCTCGCCGAAGGCGGTGTCGACCGAGATCGCCGCCGAGCCGTCAACGGACGACGACTCCTCGGCGGACGAGCCGCCGCAGCCGGCGGTGACGAGGACGCCGGCGAGGGCGAGGGCGATGAGGGCGAGGGGGCGGCGCAGGCGCACGGACGTCTCCTGGGAGCGGGGGAATGCAGGCGAGGCTAGCCTAAGTTACCCGTGTCGGGCGTCGTGGACCGGGTGTCTCAGGCGACGTCGACGTGGACGTGGTCGCGGTGCGCGAGCACGTCGGGATCGCCGGCGCGGTCGGGCACGCGGTAGTCGCGCCAGCCCTCGTCGGAGCGACGGGCGGTCCAGATCCGGGCGTCGTAGATGACGGTCCTGACGCCCAGCTGGCGGGCGTTGGCGACGACGTACTGCGCCAGCGCCCAGCCCGAGCGAAGGCTGTCGGCGTCGACGGGGCGGAAGAAGAAGTCGACGGCGCGGCCCTCGTAGTGGGCCGATCCCTCGATGTGGCCGGTGTCGACGCCGCCCGGGGCGTACCCGCCGGTGCTCTGCTCGCCGAACGCCTTCTCGACGAACGCGAGCACCTCGGCGGCGCGGGGCGTCAGGCCGTCTGCTCCCTCGGGCGCCCCGTCGGACTCAGGTGAGCGCACCTGGCAGCTGAAGGCGGCCGGGCTGTTGCCCGAGAGCGCCGACGCGAGGACGCGCGCGTCCTCCTCGTGGTCGGCGTAGGCGGTGGCGAAGGCTGAGCGCTGGACGGCCTGCGCCGCCTCGGTGACCTCCAGCTCGGTGTAGCCGTCGACCTTCTGCAGGCCGTCGAAGAACTTCCCGATCGAGTAGCGCGGGTTCATGATCTGCGCGGCGGTGCCCCAGCCCTGGCTCGGTCGCTGCTGGAACAGGCCGACGGAGTCGCGGTCGCCGTAGTCGATGTTGCGGATCTTCGACTCCTGGTACGCCGTCGCGATGCCGATCGTCGTGGCCCGCGCGGGCATCCCGCGGCGGGTGGCCGTGGCCGCGATCAGCGACGCGAACTTGGCCTGCTCGGGGTCCAGCTCGACGAACGTGCCGTCGACGGTCGCCCCGCAGGTCTCCGAGCGCGCGAACGGGATCTTGTCCGTGCTGCGGACGGCCAGCACCACCGCGCCGACGGTGACCGCGGTGGCCAGCCCGGCGACCAGCCACCGGGGGCGCATCAGTTGGCGTGCAGGACGCTGTTGAGCTCGACGCCGGTCGCGCCGCCGCGGGGGCGTGCCTCGACGGCCCCGGTCTGGCTGTTGGTGAGGAACAGCAGGTCGTCCCGGCCGGACAGCTCGAGCGCCTTGACCACGGCGCCGTCGGGCAGCAGCACCTTGGTGCCGGCGGTGACGTAGGTGCCGGCCGCGACCACGCAGCCGTCGCCGAGGGAGATGCCGATGCCGGCGTTGGCGCCGATCAGGCAGTTCTCGCCGACGCTGACCACCTGCTTGCCGCCACCGGACAGGGTGCCCATGATCGACGCGCCGCCGCCGACGTCGGAGCCGACGCCCACCACCACGCCGGCCGAGATGCGGCCCTCGACCATCGCGTTGCCGAGCGTGCCGGCGTTGAAGTTGACGAAGCCCTCGTGCATGACGGTGGTGCCCTCGGCCAGGTGGGCGCCGAGGCGGACGCGGTCGGCGTCACCGATGCGCACACCGGTGGGGAGCACGTAGTCGGTCATGCGGGGGAACTTGTCGATGCTGGTGACCGCGACGTGGTGCCCGGCGGCACGGGCGCGGGCGCGCGTGGCCTCGAAGCCCTCGACGGCGCACGGCCCGATCGACGTCCAGACGACGTTGGTGAGCAGGCCGAACAGGCCGTCGAGATTCAGCCCGTGGGGCTTGACCAGCCGGTGCGACAGCAGGTGCAGGCGCAGGTACGCGTCGTACGCGTCGGCCGGGGGAGCGGCGAGGTCGTCGATCACGGTGCGGACGACCGCGCGGCGCACCTGGCGCACCGGGTCGTCGCCCTCGATGCCGGTCAGGACCTCGGGCTCGGAGGCACCGTCGTCGGCGCCGAGGGCGGGGTAGGGGTACCAGACGTCGAGGACGGCGCCGTCGAGCGTGACGGTCGCGACGCCGTAGGCCCAGGCGGAGGTCGGTGCGCTCATGGGCGCAACGGTATCGAGGGAGGACAACACCGTCGTGGTCGCGTCCGCGCTCGGCGTGCGGTCGTGCGAGGTCGTGCCTACGTTCGTGGTTGAAACGCGAACGACCCATCTCGAGGATTGGAAGCGCACATGCCCTTCGTCAACGTCGGCACCGACGGCAGCACCCCGGTCGAGATCCACTACGAGGACTTCGGCAGCGGATCGCCCGTCGTCCTGATCCACGGCTGGCCCCTCAGCGGTCGCTCGTGGGAGAACCAGGTCCCCGCGCTGATCGAGGCGGGCCACCGCGTCATCACCATCGACCGCCGCGGCTTCGGCAAGTCCTCGCAGCCCTGGAACGGCTACGACTACGACACGTTCACCGCCGACCTCGACGTCGTGCTCAAGCAGCTCGACGTCACCGGAGCCACCCTGGTCGGCTTCTCGATGGGCGGCGGCGAGGTGGCGCGGTACGTCGCCACGTTCGGCACCGAGCGCGTCGCCAAGGCCGTCTTCGCCGCGGCCGTCCCGCCCTACCTGTACAAGTCCGACGACAACCCGGACGGCGGCCTCGACGACGAGACCATCGCGGGCTTCAAGGGTGGCGTCACCGGCGACCGGATCGCGTTCCTCGAGGACTTCACCAAGAACTTCTTCGACGCCGGCAACGGCTCGGAGGCGCTCGTCCCGGAGCCGACGCGCCTGTACAACCGGGCGATCGCCGAGTTCGCCTCGCCCAAGGGCACGCTCGACTGCATCACCGCCTTCGGCACCACGGACTTCCGTCCCGACGTGCAGAAGGTCGCGGACACGGGCATCCCCGTCCTGGTCATCCACGGTGACTCCGACGCCGTCGTGCCCTTCGAGGTCTCCGGCAAGCGCACCCACGAGTCCATCCCGGGCAGCGAGCTCAAGGTGATCGCCGGCGGCCCGCACGGCATCAACGCCACGCACCCGCAGGAGTTCAACGACGCGCTGATCACCTTCCTCGCGAAGTGATCCTCCGCTAGCGTCGAACGATGGCGCTCGCCCGGTACAAGGACCTCTGCATCGACGTCGTCGACGCGGACGCAGGTTCGAGGTTCTGGGCGGGCGCCATCGGTCTGTCCGCACGTCCCCACGACGCGGGCGACACGGTGGTCCGGCTCGACGGACCCACCCCGCAGCACGGCGTCTGGGTCAACGTCGTGCCCGAGCCGGTCACCGTCAAGCAGCGGGTGCACCTCGACCTCCACACCGGGTCGGTTGGCGAGCTCGAGGCGCTCGGCGCGCGGGTGCTGCCCGGCTGGGACACGCCGTGGACGGTGATGGCCGACCCTGACGGCGGCGAGCTGTGCGCGTTCGTCCGCGACGAGCCGCCGGCCGGGTACCGCCACTACGAGCTGGGGGTCGACGCGGCGGACGCTCGCGTGATCGCGCGCTGGTGGGCGGACGTGTGGGGTGGCACCGTCACCGACGAGGAGGAGTTCTCCTGGGTCGACGGGGTCGCGGGAATGCCGTTCGACGGCATCGCGTTCGCGCCCGTCCCCGAGCCCAGGACCGTGAAGAACCGGATCCACTGGGACGTCGACGTGGACGACGCCGCGGGCGTCCGGGCGCTCGTCGACGCGGGCGCGACCGTGCTGCGCGAGCCCGACGACGACGTGTCGTGGACGGTCATGGCCGACCCGGAGGGCAACGAGTTCTGCGTCTTCGTCGCGTCGTGATGGGATGGCGGTCATGGCCTCCCTCGACCTCGATCGGGACGTCGTCGCGCTGACCGCCGACCTCGTCGACATCTTCTCCGTCAGCCACGCCGAGGTCGAGATCGCCGACGCGGTCGAGGCCGCGCTGTCGACGCTGCCGCACCTGACGGTCGTGCGCGACGGCAACAGCGTGATCGCCCGCACCGACCTCGGCCGCCCCGACCGCGTCGTCGTCGCCGGACACCTCGACACGGTGCCGCTCAACGACAACCTGCCCTCGCGTCTCGACGGAGACACCCTCTGGGGCCTGGGCACCTGCGACATGAAGGGCGGCGTCGCGGTCGCGCTCAAGCTGGCCGCGTCCGTCCCCGAGCCCACCCGCGACGTCACCTACGTCTTCTACGAGGCCGAGGAGGTCGAGGCGGTGCACAACGGCCTCGGCCGCATCGCCCGCGAGCGTCCCGAGCTCATCGAGGCCGACTTCGCGATCCTGATGGAGCCGTCGAACGGGGTGGTCGAGGCCGGCTGCCAGGGCACGCTGCGCGTCGACGTGATCGCCCGAGGCGAGCGGGCCCACAGCGCCCGCTCGTGGCGCGGCTCCAACGCCATCCACGCCGCCGCGCCGGTGCTCGCCCGCCTGGTGGCCTACGAGCCCCGACAGCCCGTCATCGACGGCCTGACCTACCGCGAGGGTCTCAACGCCGTCGGCGTGACGGGCGGCGTCGCCGGCAACGTCGTGCCCGACGAGATGCGCGTCGCGGTGAACTACCGGTTCGCGCCCGACCGCAGCGAGGACGAGGCGTTCGCGCACGTCCGCGACCTGTTCCACGACTACGAGGTCGTCCTCACCGACACCAGCCCCGGCGCCCTCCCCGGGCTCGACCGCCCGGCCGCGGCGGCGTTCGTCGAGGCCGTCGGGGGAGAGGTCAACCCCAAGTTCGGGTGGACCGACGTCGCCCTGTTCAGCTCGCTCGGCGTCCCCGCCGTCAACTACGGCCCGGGCGACCCGATGTTCGCCCACAAGCAGGACGAGCACGTCCCGGTCGAGCACCTCACCCGCCTCGAGACCGACCTGCGGGCCTGGCTGACGCAGGGGTGAACACCCGGGGCCGTCCGCGCGCCACGACGGCGCCCGGCGGGCGTCCGCGTTAGTTTCGGGCCCATGACCACACCCCGCCCCGACCGTCCGCGCGAGCACCAGGGCGGACCGGTCCGCCTGCGTCGCGCGCAGGTCAAGTCCAGCACCACCGACCAGCGCCTGCTCGACTCGCGCGGCCCGTCGGACTGGGTGCACACCGATCCGTGGCGCGTCCTGCGCATCCAGTCCGAGTTCGTGGAGGGCTTCGGCGCCCTGGCCGAGCTCGGCGCCGCCGTCAGTGTCTTCGGCTCGGCACGGACCAAGGCCGACGACCCGATGTACCTCGTCGCCGAGCGCGTCGGGCACGGCCTCGTCGAGGCCGGGTACGCGGTGATCACCGGCGGCGGGCCGGGCGTCATGGAGGCGGCCAACAAGGGCGCGAGCGAGGCCGGCGGGGTCTCGGTGGGCCTCGGCATCGAGCTGCCCTTCGAGCAGGGCCTGAACGAGTGGGTCGACATCGGCATCAACTTCCGGTACTTCTTCGCCCGCAAGACGATGTTCGTCAAGTACAGCCAGGGCTACATCGTGATGCCCGGCGGGTTCGGCACGCTGGACGAGCTGTTCGAGGCCATCACGCTCGCGCAGACCCAGAAGGTGACGTCGTTCCCGATCGTGCTGATGGGCGTGGACTACTGGCAGGGCCTGATCGACTGGATCCGCGGCACCGTCCTCACCGACGGCAAGATCGCCGAGCGCGACGTCGACCGCATCCGCCTCACCGACGACGTCGACGAGGCGATCTCGTACTTCCAGCCCGGCCACCAGTCGTGAGCGCGCAGAGCTTCACCGCCACGGTGCTGGTGGCGGGCAAGTCGGCCACGGGCATCCCCGTTCCCGACGACGTCGTCGAGGCGCTCGGCGCAGGCAGGCGCGCCGCGGTCGTCGTCACGGTGCAGGGCTACACGTACCGCACCACGTTCGGCACCATGGACGGCCGCACGATGCTCTCGCTCAGCGCCGAGCACCGCGCGGCGTCCGGCATCTCCGGCGGCGACGAGGTGGAGGTGCGGCTCGAGGTCGACACCGCACCGCGCGAGGTCGAGGTGCCCGACGACCTGCGCGCGGCGCTGGACGCCGACCCGCAGGCCGCCGCGTTCTTCGCCTCGCTGACGCCGTCGGGCCAGAAGGTCTTCACCGTCTCGGTGACGTCGGCCAAGAAGCCCGAGACCCGCCAGAAGCGCGTCGAGACGGCCGTCGCCAAGCTGCACGACCACCAGAAGCGCTGAGCGTCGGGCGGGTGGGGGACCAATTACCACGTGAACGTGGTGTTTGCGCCCGAGCACGGGAGATCGACCGTGCTTCGCCCCATCTGCCGTGGTCGACATGACGGCGGGGACGGACGGTGCGCGGCCGGCCGCCTTCAGGCACCCTTCAGGTCCGGTCGGCACACTGGGCGCCCCCCCGTCGTCCACACCCAGGGAGCCCCCGTGCCCGACCTCTCCACGTTCTCGCTCGTCGACCTGATCGTCCTCGTCCTGGTGGTGCTCGCGGCCGTCGGTGCCCTGCGCCGCCGCTCCGGCATCCTCGGCGCGGCCGGAGCCGCCGTGGGCACCCTCGTCGTCGCCTGGCTCGCGGTCGTCGCCCTGGGCGCATGGGGACCCGAGCCCGTCGCGCAGGCGGCAGGCGAGAGCCGGCTGGTGCAGACCGTCCCCGCCCCCCAGCAGGCCATCGACGAGATCGACGGCCTGTTCGGCGGCTCCGACGCGGACCAGCCCACCGCGCCCGCCGCCTGAGACGCGCAGGGCGAGTCCCACGCGTCCCACGTCCCCCGGTTCTCCGACGAGACCACGGGAAGTTCTCCGTGGTGCCGTCGGACTCCCAGGTTGACCTGGGAAACCGACGAGCGGTCAGGCCAGGCCGCGCCGCGCGACCGCGGGCGGGCGGTCGCCACGGATGCTGGCGACCATGTCGAGGCACTGGCGGGTCTCGGCGACGTCGTGGGCGCGGAACAGACGCGCACCCGACCAGGCCGAGACGGCGGTGGCGGCGAGCGTGCCGACGAGCCGGTTCTCCTTGGGCAGGTCGAGGGTCTCGCCGACGAAGTCCTTGCGCGACAGCGCCACCAGCACCGGCCAGCCCGTCGCGACCAGCGCGTCCAGGCGCCGGGTGAGCTCGAGGCTGTGGCGGGTGTTCTTGCCGAAGTCGTGCGTCGGGTCGACCACGATCGCGTCGCGCCGCACGCCGAGGGACACCGCCCGGTCGGCCAGCGCCGTCACCGACGTGACCACCTCGCCCACCACGTCGTCGTAGGCGGGCCGGTACGGGTCGGTGCGCGGCGCGAGGCCGCCGGCGTGGGTGCACACCAGCCCCACGCCGTGCGCGGCGGCCACCTCGGCCACGCGCGGGTCGTGACCGCCCCAGGTGTCGTTGACGAGGTCCGCGCCGCGCTTGCACAGCTCGTCGGCCACCTCGCTGCGCCACGTGTCGACGCTGAGGACGACGTCGGGGTGCCGGCTGCGCGCCTCCTCGACGAAGTCGGCGGTGCGACGCAGCTCCTCGTGGACGTCGACCGGATCGCCGTACCCGGCCTTGACGCCGCCGACGTCCACGACGGCGGCCCCGGCCTCGACCACCGCGTCCAGCCGGTCGAGCGCGGCGGCCGTCTCGTAGGTGGACCCCGCGTCGAAGAACGAGTCGGGCGTGCGGTTCACGATCGCCATCACGACCAGGTCGGTGGGTCCGAACGTCCGCGTCCCGAGGCGCAGCGCCGTCTGCTCCATGGCACGATCGTAGGCGTGACCTGGTTGTTCCTCGCCCTCGCCGTGGTGGTGGTCGGCGTCGCCGTCGTCATCGCCGTCGGCCCCTTCGACGCCCCCGGGCAGATGGCCGGGGTCGACGACGAGCGCCCCGACGTCCTGCCGCCTCCCGACCGGCACCTCACGCCCCAGGACCTCGACGAGGTGCGCTTCACGACCGCCGTCCGGGGCTACCGGATGGACGAGGTGGACGCCGTCCTCGCGCGGCTGCGCGCCGAGTGGACCGAGCGCGAGTCCGGCGCCGCCCGGGAGCAGCGATGAGCGGCACCGGCCACCTCGACGTCTCGGTCGACGTCGCCGCGCCCGCGCAGGTGGTGTGGGACTACGTCACCCACTGGGAGCGCCAGTCCGAGTGGATCCCGCTCACCTCGGTGCGCGTGGACGGCGAGATCGTCGTCGCCCGCACGGCGCTCGGGCCCGTCGGGTTCGACGACGTCATGGAGGTGACCACCTGGGACCCGCCGTACCTGTGCGAGACGCTGCACACCGGCACGGTCGTCAAGGGCATCGGCATCTTCCGCGTCACGCCCAAGGGCTCGGGCTGCACCTTCACGTGGGGAGAGCGCGCCGAGGTGCCCGGCGGGCCGCTGGCGCCCTACCTGTGGCCGCTGGCCAAGCCCTTCCTGCACCTGGCCTTCGCGTACTCCCTGCGCCGGCTGCGCGCCCGCGTCGAGTCCGGCACCTGAGGGACGAATCGTCGCAAACCTCGTCAAGACTGACGATCTTCTGCGACCATCGCGTCATGCGTCTGCGCACCCTCCCCGCCCTCGTCGTGACGGCCGCCCTGCTGGCCTCGTCCGCCCTGACCCTCACGGCGGCCGAGGCCGCCCCGAAGGGTCCGCGCAAGCTGACGATCGGCCACAGCGTCAAGGACCGGCCGATCAAGGCCTGGCGCCTCGGCGACCCGTCGGCGAAGACCAAGGTGCTGGTGTTCTCGGCCATGCACGGCGACGAGGTCGCGCCCCGCACGATCCTGCGCAACCTGCGCGACGGCTCCGACATCGCGAACGTCGACCTGTGGGTGGTGCCCGTCGTCAACCCCGACGCCGTCGCCCGCGACTCGCGGTACAACGCCCGCGGCGTGGACGTGAACCGCAACTTCCCGGTGGCCTGGAAGAAGCGCAAGCACGCCGGCAGCCGACCGGCCTCGCAGCCCGAGACGCGCGCGCTGATGAAGCTCACGAACCGGGTCGACCCCGACTACGTGATCAACTTCCACCAGCCGCTGTACGGCATCGACACCACCGACTCGCGCTCGCCGGCCTTCGCCGACTCGCTGCGGCGCAACCTCAAGCTGCCCGCCAAGGCGTTCCGCTGCGGCAGCGGCTGCCACGGCACGTTCACGCAGTGGTTCGACGAGACCCACGACGGCACCACCATCACCGTCGAGCTGGGGCGCAAGCCGACGCGGGCCTACCTCACCCGGAC
>NZ_JBMGQR010000033.1:0-43763 GCF_049059935.1 Solicola agrisoli
GGTGAACCTGGGAAACCGACGGCCGGTCAGCGCAGGGTGCGCAGGACGAGGGCGGCGGAGCGGGCCTGGCGGACGCGGCTCTCCCAGGTGATGCCGACGGCGAGGAGGGTGAGGCCGGCGACGGCGATGAGCACCCAGCGCGGGACGGCGTCGGCGTAGGGGCCGAGGTGGCGCAGCACCAGCACGGCCGCGACGGACGCGCCCGCCACCACCGGCGCCTGCCAGCGCAGCACGATCCCCGTGCCGAGCACCGCGAGGGACCCGAGCCCGAGCAGCAGGCCGCGCAGGCTGGTCGGGTCCGCCAGGACGAGCGGCAGGCTCGGCAGCAGGCCGAGGGCGAGCGCCGGCCCGAGGGCGAGCCAGGTGCCGGTGGTCGGACGGCGCCGCAGCACCACCACCCCGGCGATCCCCAGCAGCACCGCGAACGGGAGCGTGTAGGCCTCCACCAGTCCGACGTCGCTGGCCAGCAGTCTCATGACGTAGGCACCGGCGAGCAGCGCCGACCCGGCGACGCCGACGAGTCGACGGTCGGCGACCAGCAGGCCGACGAACGCGGCGCCCGCACCGAGCACCGTCCAGACGAGCGCCCTCCAGGCGAGGGTCTCCCCCGGCACCGCCAGCAGCACCGGGACGGCGACCACGGCCGCGACCACCTCGACGGGCAGGCGCAGCGCGTCGCGGCGAGCGGTCGAGAGCACCCGTGCCAGCATCTGGGCGGAGCCCACCACGAGCAGGACGGCGACGGCGGTCGCGAGCTGGACGACGCGGTCGGGCGCGGCCAGCAGGTCCGAGGCCGTCGCCACCACCGCGAGCACGGCCAGGGCGCAGGAGCCGGACGAGGCCGCCACGACCCGACGGTCGCGCGAGCGTGCGGCCACGACGCCCAGCACCATGGACGCGAGCGCCCAGGTGACGAGCGACAACGCCTGGTCGACCGCGGCGAGCCCGGAGGCGACCGCCAGGGCACCGACGACGGCCGCCTCGACCGCCGCCGAGCCGCGCCAGCACGAGACCGCCAGGCCCGCCAGGGCGACCCCGCCGGCGACCGCCACGGGCACCCAGGCGGGCGCCGGGACGATGAGGGGCTGCAGGAGCGCCGCTGCCGCGGCAACCCCGACGGCCACGCGGGGCAGCGCCCGACGGGCGCCCGCCGGTGCCGGGCTGCGGCGCCAGAGCGACGCGACGGCCGCCGCGACCGACAGCGACGCCGCGAGCAGGAGCGAGGACCACCACGGGCCGAGCGGAGCCGACGCGTCCACGGCGACGGGGTCGGTGGCCCGTCCGGACCACACCGGCAGGACGGTGGTGACGGCCGCGGTGACGGCGAGCACCAGCCAGCCGGCGAGCAGGCCCACCACCGGCAGCGACCACAGGACGGCCGAGGCCCGCAGGCCGCGCCCCACGGCTCCGAGGTCGGCCCAGCCCAGCAGCGCCAGGGCGACGACCGCCGCCGCGACGACCGCGGAGGACGTGAGCACGTGGTCGCCGACCCGGGGGTCGAGGCCGGCCACGACGAGGAGCGGAAGGACCACCTGGCCCACGGCGACGACGACCGCGGCGGACGCGACCCCGGCACGTCCCGGCAGGACCAGCACGGCGCCCGCAGCGACGCCGGCCGCGACCGCGGTCAGCGCGAGCGTCCGCAGCGCGGCGTCCGCGAGGTCCGTCGGCGAGCCGAGGACCGGGCCGAGCCCGAGGAGGACGAGCTGGGCGGCCGTCAGCAGGACGTAGGACGTGAGCGCCACGACCACGGAGCCGACCCGCAGCACCCGCAGCCCGGCGACCCGGGCGCACGCCCACACGCCGCCGGCGGCGAGGACGCCGACGAACCCGCCCCAGAACGACCCGTCGGACAGCGCGGCCAGGCCCGCCGTCACCGACGCGGCACCGAGCAGAGCCGTCAGCTCGCCGACGACCAGCGTCGAGCCGAGCCGTCCACGCGAGGCCAGCGTCGCGGCGACTCCCACGGCCAGGAGCAGCAGACCGAAGACCACCGTGGCCGGCGCGCCATCGAGGGCACCGAGCCCGGCGAGGCCGTACCCGCGCGCGGCCCAGTAGTCGAGCGCGACCAGGCCGGCCGTCACCGCCGCGAGCGCCTCGGCCGAGCCGCGCAGCCGGCGCGCGGTGGCCAGGGCGGCCGCCCCGCCGACCACGCCCGTCACCGCCACGAGCACCGCCGTGCGGCCGCCCAGGCCGAGCGAGCCCCACGCCACGCTGACGAACACGAAGGCCGCGACCACCAGGCACAGCGCACCGAGGGCGAGCAGCAGCGCGCCGACCGACCACGGGCTCCGGGCGGGCGGCGCGGGGGTGGCCGGGTAGGCGCGGGTGGGGACGAACTGCCCGGGCGCGGGCGCGGCAGCGACCCGGGACCGCCAGGACGCGGCGTCGGCGCGCATCGTCCCGAGCAGCCCGTCGACGGTCGCGAGCAGTCGCAGCACCTCACGGGCGTCGGCGCCCCGGAGGTCGACGGCGCACGTCCCGCAGCGGGGTGCCGCGGTCGCAGGTGCCCCGCAGGAGGGGCAGGTGGTGGGGTCGGCGTACGTCCTCATGCCACCAGGGTCGGCCGCCGGACGGGTCCGACGGCAGCGTCGGCGTACCCGACCGCGCCTGGGTACGCCTACTCAGCCGGTGCGGGGACGAGCGTCGCGACGCACTCGACGTGGTGCGTCATCGGGAACAGCGCGAACGCCCGGAGCGCGTCGAGCACGTACCCCTCCTCGGCGAAGGTGGCGACGTCGCGGGCGAGCGCGGCGGGGTCGCAGGCCACGTACACGACGCGCTCGGGGCGGCGTGACGCGATCGCCCGCACGACCTTGGCCTTGGCCCCGGTGCGCGGCGGGTCGAGGACGACGACGTCGACCTCGGGCGGCACGGTGCCGTGGTCCATCGCGGGCTGGACGCCGGCGTGGGCGACGACGGCCTGCGGGAGGTCGGCGAGGTTGGCGGCGGCGTCCTCGGTGGCCCGGCGGCCCGACTCGACGGCGACGACGAGCCCGGACTCCCCCACCGCCTCGGCCAGGAACGCGGCGAACAGCCCGACCCCGGCGTAGAGGTCGGCGACGGTCTGGCCCGGCTCGGGACGCGCGGCGTCCATCACGGCGTCGACGAGGACGCCCGCCGCGCGCGGGTGCACCTGCCAGAAGCCCGAGCCGCCGACGGTGAACGAGCGGTGGCGGACCTGCTCGACCACCTGCGAGGCACCGCTGACGTGGCGCCCCCGCTCGTCGACCACGCCGTCGAGCGGGACGGGAGGCAGCTCGCCGCGGGCGCCCTCGACGACCGCGAGCCGCTCCCCCGTCGACGACACGACGCCCTCGACGCGGACGGCGGGCCAGGGCAGCGAGGTCAGGTCGGCCAGCGCGGGGTGCGCGATCGGGCAGGGGTCGACGGGCAGGACGTCGTGCGAGCGGTGCCGGCGCAGGCCGAGACGGTCGCCGTCACCGACCGCGTAGCCGACCCGGGTGCGCCACCCGAGGCCGTCGCCGTCGTCGGGTGCCTCGACGCGGACGTCGACGTCCAGGCCGGCGAGGCGCTGCAGCTGCTCGGCCACGACCGCGCCGAGGAGCTCGCGCTGGGTGGGCAGGTCGACGTGCTGGAAGTCGCAGCCGCCGCAGCCGCCGGGGCCCGAGACCGGGCAGCGGGGCTTGACGCGTCCGGGCGCGGCCTGGAGCACCTCGGTGGCGTCGGCCCGCAGGAAGCGCGAGTCGTCCTCGCCCTCGGTGACGGTCGCGACCACCCGCTCGCCGGGCAGCGCGTGCCGCACGAAGACCACGCGGCCGTCGTGGCGCGCCACGCAGTGACCACCGTGGGCGACGGGGCCGACGTCGACGGTGAAGCGCTCGCCGACGAGCGTCACCGCTGCTCGTCCCGACGCGTCGGAGCGGGGTCGCCCCGGCGGACGCGGGGCTCGAGGTCCCCGAGGATGCGCATGCGTGCCTCAGCCAGTCCCACGTCGGCATCGTAGGCGCACGGGCACCGCTCGCCCGGCCGGTCCCCGTGCACCGCAGCAGCAGGGCCCTTCTGGGGTACGGTCACCGCGTGCACATCGTGATCATGGGCTGCGGCCGGGTGGGCTCCACGCTGGCGCGCAGCCTGGAGGACCGCGACCACACCGTCGCCGTCATCGACAGCAACCCCGACGCGTTCCGCCGCCTCGGCCCGTCCTTCGGCGGCACCACCGTCACCGGCCCGGGCTTCGACCGCGCGGTGCTCACGCAGGCCGGCATCGAGCGCGCCGACGCGTTCGCCGCCGTCTCGAGCGGCGACAACTCCAACATCATCTCCGCCCGCGTGGCGCGCGAGCAGTTCGACGTGCCCACGGTCGTCGCGCGGATCTACGACCCGGGTCGCGCCGAGGTCTACGAGCGCCTCGGCATCCCCACCGTCGCCACCGTGACGTGGGCCGCCGACCAGGTGCTCCGCCGCGTGCTCCCCGCCGGCACCGAGCCCACCTACCGCGACCCCACGGGCAGGATCCGGATGGACCAGGTGCTGGCCCCCGACGTCTGGGTGGGCCACCCGGTCGCCGCGCTCGAGCAGGCGACGGGCGGACGCGTCTCGCACCTCACGCGCCTCGGCGCCGGGATGATGCCCACCGGCAAGACCCGGATCCAGGAGGGCGACCTGCTGCACGTCTTCTCCGACACCGACGACGAGACGATCATGTCCGCCCTCGCCCAGGGCCCCGAGGAGGACTGACCATGCTGGTCACCATCGCCGGAGCCGGCGCCGTGGGGCGCTCGGTCGCCCAGGAGCTGCTCGAGAACGGCCACGAGATCCTGCTCATCGACAAGGACCCGCGCGCCATCAAGGCCGACCGCGTGCCCGGCGCCGAGTGGCTCCTCGCCGACGCCTGCGAGATGTCGTCGCTCGAGGAGTCGCAGATGCAGCGCTGCGACGTCGTCATCGCCGCCACCGGCGACGACAAGGCCAACCTGGTCATCTCGCTGCTCGCCAAGACCGAGTTCGGGGTGCCGCGCACCGTCGCCCGCGTCAACCACCCGTCCAACGAGTGGCTGTTCAGCGAGTCGTGGGGCGTCGACGTGTCGGTCTCGACCCCGCGCCTGATGTCGGCGCTGGTGGAGGAGGCGGTGACCGTCGGCGACCTCGTCCGGCTGTTCACCTTCCGTCAGTCCTCGGCCAACCTCGTCGAGCTGACGCTCCCCGAGGACTCCCCCTTCATCGGCCGCCGCGTCGTCGAGGTGCCCTGGCCCACCGACGTCGTCCTCGTGGCGATCCTGCGCGACGACTCCATCCAGACCCCCGAGCCCGACCGCTCCCTCGAGGCCGGCGACGAGCTGCTCCTGGTGGCCGCCGAGGAGGTCGAGGACGAGATCGCCTCGCTCCTGTCACCCTCCACGCACCCCGCCAAGCCGGTCACCCGCCCCGTCTGAGACGCCACCCCCGGACCACCTGCCCGCCCGGACCGCCGAGTGGCGCAGATTCGGGGCCGCCGTCGGTGTGTCGGCCCGGAATTGCGCCACTCGGTACGAGTTTTGCGCCACTCGGCGGGGAGGGGGCCGGGATCAGGCCTGGGCGGGACGGGCGACGGGGGTGCGGCCGCGGCCGAGCACCCACGCCATGGCGGCGAAGGCGGCCACCTGGAGGGGCCAGCCCATGACGACCTTGGAGCCGCCGAGGAGGGCGAACCACAGGCCGGAGTCCTCGCCGCGGGCGAGCAGGTAGAGCGGCAGCTGGACGACGACGCGGACCAGGCAGGGCGCGGCGAGCAGCCAGGTGAGGCGGGCGCACAGCCGCACCATGGGCTTGTCGGCGTGCCAGGCGGTGGGGTCGCCGGTGACGCTTCCCACCAGGAAGCCCACGACGGGCCAGCCCACCACGACGGAGATCGCGAGCACCACGCCGTAGACGGCGTTGTAGATGATGCCGGGCAGGAACGCGTCGGCGGCGTCGCCCGACCGGAGCGCGAAGACCGCCGCGATGCCGATGCCGACGAGCGCGTTGACGACGAACTGCGGGTTCTGGCGCTGGACGAGTCGCACCACCAGCAGCACGGCGGCGAGCGAGCCGCCGAGGATCAGCGCGGTGCGGACCTCGCGCGTCAGCAGGAACGTGACGGTGAAGGCGATCGTCGGGACGGCGCCCTCGAGCATGCCCCGCACGCCGCCGAGCGCCTTGGCGAGCTGGGCGCGGACGACCTGCTCGACGGTGTCGTGGGCGGGCCGCGAGGCGTCGGACGGGCGGTCCGGGCCGTCGCTGCCGGTCCAGACCTGCTCGGGATCGCTCACGCGGTGAGCTCGTAGCGCGGGTTGAACATCACGCGCTCGCCGTCCTGCAGGCTCAGCCGGCCGACGACGGTGAGCTGGCGCCCGCTGGCGATGCCCGCGATCTGACGGCGTCCGAGCCAGACCACGCGCAGGCAGGCCGACCCGTCGTACAGCTCGGCCTCGAGCGCGCAGACGCCCGAGCGGGGACGGATGGTCACCGAGCGCAGCACGCCGTGGACGGTGACCTGGTTGCGGACGCCGTCGCACCGGGCGATGAGGTCGCAGCCGGCGCGCTCGGCGTCCTTGCGGAGGTCGGCGTCCTCGGAGCGGCCGCTCGCCGAGATGCGCTCGACGGTGCGCGTGAAGATCCCCATGACTAGAGCGTAACCCTCAGGCGTCGCGCTCGGAGGGGTCCTGGTCGGACTCCTCGGCGGAGGTGGCGGAGTCGTCGACGACGGTCTGCTCGCCGGCCGGGACGGCGCCCGCGGGCAGCGTGACCTCGATCGGCTCGCGGGGCGGCATCGCGTCGTTGCCGCGCCGGACGACGACCTCGCGGAAGCCGCGCTCGAGGACGCCGTCGACGTCGGGCTCGAGGGCCGCGCGTCCCATGAACGTGCCGCGCAAGAACCACCGCGGGCCCTCGACGCCGACGATGCGCGACGGCTGGACGGCGTCCTGCCCGTCGGGGGTGCGGGCGGGCACCTGCACCTGGAGCTCGGGGCCGTGCGGTCCGTCGACCTCGGCGACCTGGCCCTCGAGGCGCTCGACCTCGGCGACGATCTCGGCGCGGACCTCGTCCCACAGGCCGCCAGTGCGGGGTGCGGCGAAGGCGCGGACCTCGACGGCGGCGTCGCTGGTGACGAGCAGCACGGCCGCGAGGCGGTCGGTGCCCTCGTCCTGCGGGATCTGGAGGTCGAGACCGACCCGGCCGCGGACGATGAGGCCGCCGAGGTCGATGAAGGCGGGCTCGTCGGCGGGGACGTCGAACTCGGTGTGGTCCCAGGGGCCGTTCGCCCGCGGGTCGACGGCCTCGCCGGCGTCGTCGTCGGTGTCGGAGGTCTCGTCGACCGCGTCGGCCTCGGTCTCGACGTCGGTGGCGTCGACGTCCTGGTTCCGGCGGCGGAACTTCATCGCGGTCTCATCCCCTGTGCTGGTCGGTGCGGTGTCGGTGGGCGCCTAGGTGGCTCGTCGATCGACGAAACCACCCGTGGAACCGTAACCCCCCGCACCGCGCTCGGAGGGCGGCAGGTCGTCGACCTCGACGAACTCGGCGTGCTCGACGCGCTGCACCACCAGCTGGGCGATGCGGTCGCCGCGGCTCAGCCGCACCGGCTCGTGCGGGTCGTGGTTGACCAGGAGCACGCTGATCTCGCCGCGGTAGCCCGCGTCGATCGTGCCGGGGGTGTTGACGATGGACAGGCCGCAGCGCGCCGCCAGGCCCGAGCGGGGGTGCACGAACGCCGCGAACCCCTCGGGCAGCGCGATCGCGACGCCGGTGGGGACGAGCGCCCGCTCGCCCGGCGCGAGCTCGACGTCGACCGTGGTGGCGAGGTCAGCACCCGCGTCGCCGGGACGGGCGTACGACGGCAGCGGCACGCCGTCGTCGAGCCTGCGCAGCTGCACCCTGACGCCCGCTCCTGCCACCGTCCGCACCTCCACGTCGCACCGTGACGACGGCCGTCGGGCCCCGTCGACGGCGACCCTACCGGCGTCCGGCGACACCCCTCTGCATGGCAGGCTGGACCCATGACCAGCCCGCCCGACGAGCACGCGTACGTCGAGCGGCTCAGCGTCCCGGCGTCGTGGTGGCTGGTCGGCGCGTTCACCACGCTGACGCTGTGGTGGGTCTTCGTGCTCGCCACCCCGTCGTGGTTCGCGATCGGCGCGGCCGTCGTCGGCGGCGTGGCCATCGGGGCCGGGCTGTGGCAGTACGGCAGCGCCCGGGTCGAGGTCACGCGCCTGCACCTGCGCGCCGGCACCGCGCGCATCGCGCTGCAGCACTGCGGCGAGGTCGAGGCGCTGGACGTCGCGCAGACCCGCGCCCTGCACGGCCCGCAGGCCGACGCGCGTGCGTTCTTCTGCGTCCGCCCCTACGTGCACACCGCCGTCCGCGTCGAGATCCTCGACCCCCGCGACCCCACGCCGTACTGGTTGGTGGGCTCGCGGCACCCCCAGCGCCTCGCGACGGCGCTCCGCTCGCGTCGTCCCTGACCGTCAGCACCTCCCGCGGGGTGGCAGACTGTCGACCCAGCCTCAGACCCGTGGCCCAGGACAGGAGAACCGGTGGCGTCCAGCAAGAAGAGCGGCAAGACCAAGCAGTCCGGCAAGGGCACGTGGCGGCTGCTCGACACCGGCGCCAAGGTCGCGGCCGCCGTCGTCGCCACCCGCGCCTCCTCGCTGACGTGGCGCGCCGCCACCGGCCACCGTCCGCCCACCCAGCACCCCGACCTGCGCCTCGTCGAGGCCGTGACGTGGGCCGCGCTGGCCGGCGCCACCGTCGAGCTGTCCAAGGTGCTGATCAACCGCAAGGCCGTGGAGTACTGGGTGAAGTCCACCGGCGAGCTCCCGCCCGGCATGAAGCCGCTGGCCTCGATGACCGCCGACGACCTCGCCGCCGCCCGCGCCAAGGACCTCGCCGCGGTCAAGAAGCGCATCCGCAAGCGCTGACGGGTCCGGACGTTTCGGGCGGGAGCCCGACGCGGGTGCCGGCGCTCTCCTAGCGTGGGGCCATGACGTCACCCTCCCGCAAGGTGTGGAGCTTCCCCGGCGCCTACTGGTGGAACGCCGCGATCCTCTCGGTCATGGCGGTCGGCGCGATCACGGCCGCCGTCACCCGGACCGTCTCCGACGGACCCGCGTCCGGGCTTCCTGTCCTGCTGTTCCTGGCGGTGCTCGCCGTCATCGCGTGGCAGCTGCTCGTGACGAACCTGTACCGGATCGAGCTCGACGACACGCGCATCCACTGGCGACGGCTCGGCACCGAGCACTCCGCCGCCGTCGCCGACCTCGAGACCGTCTCCACGCGCGCCAACCAGGGCACCGTGACGTTCCGCGACGACCGCAAGGACCTGCGCGTCTTCGTCGGCCCGGGCTTCGAGGCGCTCGCGCGCGACCTGGGCGATCTCAACCCGTCCCTCACGGTCGACGTCGGCTCCGGCGCCCGGCTCATGGAGCGGATGCCACGCCTGTTCGGCGGCCCGCTACTCCTGACGCAGCCGGCCCCGGACGCACGAACGTCCTGCGACCCTCCCCGGACGGATCCGGTCGGGGTGGCAGGACGGTAGGTGGTGCGGGACCCTCAGGCCGCGCAGTCCCGGCAGATCAGCCCGGACTTGGTCTCCTCGGCCAGCTGGCTGCGGTGGTGCACCAGGAAGCACGACGAGCACGTGAACTCGTCGGACTGCCGTGGGACGACCTGGACCGAGAGCTCCTCGTGGGAGAGGTCGGCGCCGGGAAGCTCGAAGGACTCGGCCGCCTCGACCTCGTCCTCATCGACCTTGCCCGAGTTCTTCTCGTGACGCCGTGCCTTCAGCTCCTCGATGCTGTCCTCGGACTGCTCTTCCTCGGTCTTCCGCGGAGCGTCGTAGTCGGTAGCCATGTTCCCCCTTCTTCCTCTCGTCGATGGTTGTCCGAGCCGCCTCGCACCAGGTGGTCCGTGGTCGGTCGGGCAGGCGGATTCTGTCACACAGATCGCGGGTCCGCCCCTCGCGTTCTGTCAGAAACCACAAGCGCGGACGACCGCGCAAAATTCCTCGTCGATGGCTGCCGGAGCGGCCACGGTGAGCCGCTCGTCCGGCCCGCCGTCGACACCGCTCATCAGGACCCCGGATTCACGGGCGACCAGGCCCGCGGCGGCCAGGTCCCACGGCTTCAGGCCCTGCTCGACATACGCGTCGAGGCGTCCGTCGGCGAGCGCGCAGAGGTCGAGCGCGGCCGACCCGATGCGACGAACGTCACGCACGTGGGCGAGCAGCCGGGTCACCGCGGCGGCCTGCGCGAGCCGCGTCTCGAGCACGTAGCTGAAGCCGGTGCCGACGAGCGCCTGCGACAGCGACGGGGGCGCCGTCGCCTGCAGACGACGGCGCTCGGCGCCCGCGTGGGCGGCCAGGTAGGCGCCCTCCCCCAGGACGGCCGTCCACTCCTCGCCCTTGACGACGTCGATGACGACGCCCGCCACCATCTCGCCGTCGACCTCGGCGCCGATCGAGACCGCGTAGTGCGGGATGCCGTAGACGAAGTTGACGGTGCCGTCGATCGGGTCGACGACCCACACCACCGACGACGTGCCCGGCTGGAGCCCGCCCTCTTCACCCAGGAACCCGTCGCCGGGGCGAGCCGCCTCCAGCCGGTCGCGGACCAGCTGCTCGGTGGACTGGTCGATCGCGGTGACGACGTCGGTGGGGCTGCTCTTGGTCTGAGCGACGTCGACCCGTCCCACCGGGCGCTGGTCGGCCACGAACACCGCGGCCTCGCGCGCCACCTCGAGGGCCAGGTCGCCGAGCGCGCGGGCGTCGACGGTGCTCACGAGTCCATCCCGCACGCCGCGGGACGCTCGCCGCGCGCGTTGGCGCAGCAGCCCACCGGGCACACGTCCCAGCTCGGGGCGAGGGCGCCCACGGTGGCCTGCGGGACCTCGCTCTCGCCGCGCTCGTGGGCGGCGCGCTCGAGCAGCAGGTCGCGGACCATCGAGACGAACTGCGGGTTGACGCCCGGGGTGGACGCGCGCTGGAACGCCAGGCCGAGCTCGGCGGCGGTCTCGCGCGCCTCGGTGTCGAGGTCGTAGACGACCTCCATGTGGTCCGAGACGAAGCCGATGGGCACCACGACGACGGCCTTGCCGCCGCGCTGGGCGACCTCGCGCAGGTGGTCGTTGACGTCGGGCTCGAGCCACGGGGTGCGCGGCGAGCCCGAGCGGGAGCAGTAGACGAGGGCGAACTCGCGGTCGACGCCCGTGAGGTCGTGCACCCGGCGGGCCACCTCGGTGGCGACGTCGCTGTGCTGGTGGACGTACGCGCCGCCGAAGGTGCCGTCGTGGCGCCCGCTGGCCTCGTTCATCGCGGTGGGGATCGAGTGCGTGACGAAGACGATCTCGGTCTCGTCGCGGACGTCCTCGTCCAGGCGGGCCAGCGCGGTGACCGTGGCGTCGACGAACGGCTCCACGAAGCCGGGGTGGTTGAAGTAGTGCCGCAGCTTGGACAGGCGCGGGGCGCCCTCGCCGGTGACCTCGAGCGCGTCGTGGAAGTTCTCGCGGTACTGCCGGCAGCCGGAGTACGAGGAGTAGGCGCTCGTCACGAAGCAGGCGGCGTGCTGGACGCCGTCGTCGCGCATCCGGGCCATCGCGTCGGTGAGGTAGGGGTCCCAGTTGCGGTTGCCCCAGTAGACGGGGAGGTCGATGTCGGCCGCGGCGAGGTCCTGGCGCAGGGCGGCGAGGAGGTCGCGGTTCTGGTCGTTGATGGGCGAGCGGCCGCCGAACGCGAAGTAGTGCTCGCCGACCTCGACGAGCCGCTCGCGGGGGATCCCGCGGCCCGCGGTGACGTTCTCCAGGAAGGGCACCACGTCGTCCGGCTGCTCGGGTCCGCCGAAGGAGACGAGCAGGAGCGCGTCGAAGGGTCGTGCGTCGAGGGGCATGACCTCATCGTCCCATCGCGGCACCTAGGCTGCCCGAGTCACCCGCCGACCCGCACCCGACGTCGCCCACGTCACGTCCGGCGGTGACGCGCGCCCTGGAGGACCGATGCTCGCCCCGTACCGCCGGATCCTGACGATCCCCGGCGCGCTGGCGTTCAGCATGACGGGGCTCGTCGCGCGGTTCCCGATCTCGATGACCGGCCTCGGGATGGTGCTCCTCGTCGAGGCGCGCACCGGCTCGTACGGCCTGGCCGGGGCGGTGTCGGCCTGCGCGGGCGTCGCCGGGGCCGTCGGCTCGCCGGTGCAGGGTCGGCTCGCCGACCGCGTCGGGCAGGCACGGGTGCTGCTCGGCGCCGCGACGGTGTTCGCGACCGGCCTGGCCGTGGTGCTGACGGCCGTCGAGACCGACCGCGTCGTGCCGCTGGCGTTCGTCGGCGCCGTGCTCGCCGGTGGCGGGCTGCCGCAGGCGGGCGCGATGGTGCGCACCCGCTGGCGTCACGTCGCCCCCGACCGTCCCACGATGCAGACCGGCTTCGCGTTCGAGGCGGTGGTGGACGAGGTGGTGTTCATCGTCGGGCCCGTGGTCGTGGTGGCGCTCGCGACGGGCGTCGACCCGGCGGTCGCGCTGGTGCTCGCCGGCGGGCTCGGCGTGGTCGGCGCCGCCGTGCTGTCCGCGCAGCGCGCGACCTCGCCCCCCGTCCGGCTGCAGTCCGACGTCGACGCCCGTCCGCGCCGGCCGCTCGGGTGGACGATGCTGCTGCCGGTGGTGCTCGCCTCGGTGGGACTCGGGACGGTCTTCGGCTCGACCGAGGTGGTCACGGTCGCGTTCACCGACGACCTCGGACGCCCGGGCGCCGCCGGCGTCCTGCTGGCGATCTGGGCCGCGGGCAGCCTGGTGGCGGGCGTGCTCGTGGGGTCGGTCGGATCGGGCTGGGCACCCCACCGGATGTTCCGGATCGCGACGCTGGCGCTCGGGCTGAGCTTCGTGCCGATGCTCTTCGTCGCCTCGGTGCCCCTGGCCGCGCTCGTCCTGCTCGCGTCCGGGCTCGCGATCTCGCCGTCGCTCGTCGCGTCGATCTCGCTGGTCGAGCGGCTCGTCCCGTCCGACCGGCTCACCGAGGGCATCGGGTGGGCCACCACCGGCCTGGCCGGCGGCGTGGCCCTGGGCGCGGCCGCGTCGGGCGCCGTCGTCGACGCCGCGGGCCCCAACGCCGCCTACGCCGTCCCCCTCGCCGCCGGTGCCCTCGCCGCGGCCATGGCCTGGGCGATCCGCCCGCGGGTCGTCGCCCCCTGACGGTTTCCCAGGTATACCTGGGAAACTGCCCCAGCACCCGGAGAATTCTCCAGGTGCCCGGAGAGTTTCCCAGGTATACCTGGGAAACTTCCGCCGGGTCAGAAGCCGTCGGTGCCGGGTGGGAGCGGGGCGTGCCAGCCGCGGCGGACGGCGAGCAGGCGCCAGCCGACGCAGACGAGGACGCCGGGCAGCGCCCACCACCACTGCTGGAGGCCGGCCTCGCGGAGCCCGACGGCGACGAACGCGCCCGCGAGCGCCGGGGTGGCGTAGAGGCCCTCGCGCAGGACGGTCGGCACCGACCCGGTGAGCACGTCGCGGACGATGCCGCCGCCGATGCCCGTCACCATGCCGAGCAGCGCGGACGGCACCAGCCCCAGCCCGGCCTCGGCCGCCTTGAGCGCGCCGGCCACGCAGAACATGCCCAGCCCCAGCGCGTCGGTCACGCTGACGGGCTTCTCCAGCCGCTCCACGACGGGGTGGAAGCGGAACACCAGCAGGCCCGCGACGAGCGGCACCACCAGGTAGCGCCAGTCCTGCAGGGCCGCCGGCGGCGTCGCCCCGATCAGGACGTCGCGCAGGAAGCCGCCGCCGAGACCCGTCAGGCCGGCCAGCACGATGACGCCGAACACGTCGAGGCGCCGCCGGACCGCCACGAGCGCGCCCGACACGGCGAACGCGGCGATGCCGACGAGGTCCAGCACCACCAGCAGCGTCTCGGCTCTCATGGGTCGCAACATAGAGTCCGACGGTGGTGCGCGGATCGGCGCACCACCGTCGGCGCGCCCCGTTGGATCGGGGCGGGTCGGGGGCGAGACTGGGGACCGTCAGACCGCGGACGGCAGAGAGGTGGAGCAGGTGCGCGAGCTCACCCTGATCGGCCTCTCCGAGGACGGCGCCCACGTCGTCCTGGCCGCTTCGTCGGGCGAGCAGTACCGCCTGCCCGCCGACGAGCGCCTCCGCGCGACCCTGCGGAACGACCGGGCCCGGCTCGGACAGTTGGAGATCGAGATGGACACTGCTCTGCGCCCCCGCGACATCCAGAACCGGATCCGGCGGGGCGAGTCCCCCGAGGCCGTGGCCGAGGCCGCCGGCGTCCCGGTCGACAAGATCATGACGTACGCCGTGCCCGTCCTCGCCGAGCGCGAGCACGTCGCCGGACGCGCACGCGCGGCCACCGTGCGGCGCAAGCACGTCCCCGGTGCGCCGGTGGTGCTCGGCGACACCGTCGACGCCACGATGTCCGCCGCCGGCGGCGACCCGTCCGAGGCCACCTGGGACTCCTGGCGCCGCGACGACGGTCGCTGGACGGTCATCGTCGCCGTCGACAACGAGCTCGCCGGCACCTTCTGCTTCGACGGCCCCGGCCGCTACGTCGTGGCCGAGGACGACCTCGGACGCGCCCTGGTCGCCGACGTGCCCCTCGACCTCGACGCCACCGACGTCGCGATCACCTCTGCGGTGGCACCGCCGCCCGTCCCCGAGACCGACGACGAGGAGCCCGGCGTCACGTCCATCCGCCGCGCCCGCGCCCGGCGTGCCCTGGCGATGGAGCAGCTCGCCCTCGACGGGTCGCTGCCCGAGGACGAGCCCGACGCGCCGGAGGAGCCCGACCAGCACGAGAGCACCGTCGACCTGTCCGAGACCGCCGAGCAGATCCGTGCCGCCAGCGGCGACGTCGCCGGCCCTCCCCCGGCCACGGCCGACGGCGAGGACGACCAGCGCTCGCGCCCGCGTCGTCGTGAGCGCCGTCGCGTCCCCAGCTGGGACGAGATCATGTTCGGCGACCAGAAGTAGGTCCCTCCCCCGGCCCACGCGGCCGGCGACGGGCCCGTGGCAGGATGGCCGACCGTGGCCAGCCTGACCTTCTTCACCGGGACGATGGACTGCGGCAAGTCGACCCTCGCGCTCCAGATGGACCACAACCACCGGGCGCGCGGACGCCAGGGTCGCATCTTCACCAGCCACGACCGTGCCGGCGACGCGACGCTCTCCAGCCGCCTCGGCCTGTCGGTCGAGGCCGTCGAGGTGCCGCCCGACCTCGACTTCTGGCAGCACGTCGTCGACACGCTCACCCACGGCGGACGCCTGGACTACCTGGTGTGCGACGAGGCGCAGTTCTACAGCCGCGCCCAGGTCGACCAGCTGGCCAAGGTGGTCGACGAGCTGCGCGTCGACGTGTTCGCGTTCGGGATCCTCACCGACTTCCGCACCCAGCTGTTCGAGGGCTCGGCCCGGCTCGTCGAGCTGGCCGACCGGATGCACGTCCTCCAGGTCGAGGCGCTGTGCTGGTGCGGCGAGCGCGCCACGCACAACGCCCGCACCGAGGACGGACACATGGTCACCGAGGGCGAGCAGATGGTGGTCGGCGACGTCGAGGCGGTGGGACGTCCGGCCCCCAAGGTGGGCTACGAGGTGCTCTGCCGCCTGCACCACCGTCGCGGGCTCACCGCCGCCCGTGCGGGCGCCACGTCGACCGACGTGCTGCCCTTCACCTGACGGGCGTCAGCGGGGCGGGTCGACCAGCAGCGGGACGAGCATCTCGTCGGCGGTGACCGAGCCGTGGAAGCCGCGCATCTTCATCTCGACCTTGAACCGCTCGCTGGTGAAGACCCCGAAGTCGCCCAGGGACGCGACGACGACGTCGCCGATGCGCGGACGGACGCGGGGCTCGATCTCGCCGAACCAGCCGCGCCGCTCGGCGTCGTCGCGGGTGAGGACGACAGCCTGCTCGCCGAGTCGCTCGGCCCAGCGTCCGGCGACGTCGGCCTCGGCGCCCGTGCGGGTGTAGAGGTGACGGAAGCGGGCCTCGCCGGCCAGCACCACGACGTCGTCGAGCAGGTGCGGCTCGGCGTCGACGTCGAAGCGACCCTCGAGGGGGAGGTCGACCATGCCGTGGTCGGCGGTGACGAGCATCGCGGTGTCGTCGGGCAGGGCGTCGCGCAGGTGGCGCAGGTCGCCGTCGATCGCCCGGAGGCGCTCGCGCCACTGCTCCGAGGTGCAGCCGTGCTCGTGCCCGGCATGGTCGAGGGTGGACTCGTAGGCGTAGACCACGCCCTGCGCCTCGGCCTCGCACAGGTCGGCGACGGCCTCGAGCCGCTCCCACACCGACGTGACGCCGTGGAACGGCACACCGCGCTGGCTGCACAGCGTGAGCCCGGACCCCTCGAACTCGGCCTTGTTGACGCTGCTGGCGGGCACGCCGGACTCGGCGATGCGCTCCAGCACGCCCGTGTGCGGCTGCCACTGCGTGGCGTCGACGTCGCTCGGCCAGCGCAGCGCGTTCAGGGTGCGGTCGGTGCCGGGGATGCGGCTGGTGTAGCCGACGACGCCGTGGCCGCCGGGCGGCAGTCCGGTGCCGAGGCTCGTCAGGCTGGTGGCCGTGGTGGACGGGACGCCGACGGTCAGCGGCGAGGTGCCCTCAGCGAGGCCCGCGAGGTACGGGGCCTCGTCCGCGTGCTTCTGGAGCAGCCGGTGGCCGAGGCCGTCGACGAGCACCACGACGTAGCGCAGCGCCGGCGGCAGCCGCAGGTGGGTGGGCCAGCCCTCGAGACCGACGGCGCCGGCGACGTTGGGCAGCACCGAGGCCAGTCCGCGTCCGGCGTAGTCGGGCTCGACCACGCCGGCGGCGCCCACCGCCGAGGTCACTGGGCGGGGACGGAGGTCGCGGCCGACAGCGCCCGGGCGAAGGCCAGCAGCCGCTCGACCGCGGCACCGCCGTCGGCGGTGGCGCTGACGCGCAGCGAGAAGTCGTCGGTGCTGTCGCTGCCCGTGTAGCCGTGGTCGGCGTCGCACTGCGGGTCGGGGCAGGTGGCGGGCTCGAGCTCGAGCCGGCGGACCGCGCCCCAGCCGACCGTCAGCACGGCCTCGGTGGCGCCCGCGCGGCTGCGACGCGGGTCGGTGACGACCATCCGGGTGACCACGACCGACCCCACGCGCCCGAGCGGGACGGCCTCGGTGGTGGTGGACGTGTACGGCTCGGGCAGGAGGTCGTCGGGCGCGTGCTCGTCGGTGTGCGCCAGGACGAGGCGGGTCTGCGTCATCACGAGAACGGTGAGGTGGCGACGGATCTCGTCGCGCTCGAACGTGGGCTCGTGGTGGATGACGTACTCGGCCACCGGCTCGCCGCCGAGCGCGTCGGACAGGCCCGCGATGACCACCTCGGGGTAGTAGCCGCTGCGCTCGACGTCCTTGCGCAGGTCGGCGGTGCGGTCGACGGGGCCGTCGCCCGCGTCGACGCGTGACGGCACGCTGTGTCGGAAGGCCATGGACGCCAGTCTGTCACCTCGCCCCGACAGGGCCCCGCGGCCTATCCGGGCAGGGTGTCCTCGAGGCCGCCGGTGGGCTGGCTGAGCCGCCGGACGTACCAGTCGCTGCGGTTGTCGGCCGCCGGCGCGACGGTGGCGCGGGCCGTCAGGACCGTCATGCCCTCGGCGTGGGCCAGCACCGGCTCGAGGTCGAGCTCGGACACCTCGGGGAGGTCGTCCTTGAGCGCGGCGAGGCGCTCGAGCAGCTCCTCGATGGCGGCGGCGTCGGTGGGCTCGCTGCCGCGGTAGCCCAGCAGCAGCGGGGCCGAGCGGAGCTCGCGGACCATGGAGGCGGAGTCGACGTCGGTGAGCGGCGGGATGCGGAACGACCGGTCGCCGAGCAGCTCGCTCGCGGCGCCGGACAGGCCGAAGGAGACCAGCGGCCCGAAGAGCGGGTCCTCGACGGCCCGCAGCGACAGCGGGACGCCCGGGGGCGACATCTTCTGGACGATGAACCGCGCCTGCTCGGGCGGCGCGACGCTGCCGGTGAGCGAGGCCCACGCGGCGCGCATGTCGTCGGCGTCGTCGATGTTGCGCCAGACGTGGGCGAGGTCGGGGCGCGCGCGGAGGTGCTCGGCGGTGGCCTTGAGCACGACGTCCCAGCCGAGCTGCTCCCCGGCGGCGATGGCCTCGTCGAGGTCCTCGACGGCCGTCCACGTCCACAGATCGATGCCGTAGCACTCGAGCAGGTCGTGCACCTGCCGCGGCGACAGGGTGGCTCCGGCGGGGTCGTCGCGCAGGATGCCCTCGACGAGCGCGCGGGCCCTGGAGGCGTCGACGTCGTCGAAGTGCCGCACCTCGCCCTGCGGGCGGCCGGCCCACTCGGCGTAGCCGACGACGCGGGCGAGCGCCCGCACGGCGGCCTCGGGGGCGGAGTACGACGGCACCGAGCCGCGTCCGGCGCTGCCCTCGACGTCGGGGACGCGCAGCAGCTCGGGCACGCCGTTGGTGCCGAGGAACGTGGAGACGATGGGCTTGTCGGACTGCTCGCCCACCGCGGCCAGGACGTTGGCGACCTCCTCGCCGGTGACGTCGAGCGGCGGGATGAAGACCGCGACGACGGCGTCGACGTCGGGGTGGTCGAGCGACTCGTCGAGCGCGCGCTCGAAGTCCTCGGCGTCGGCGTTGGCGCCGAGCGACATCGGACGCGTGACGATCAGGCCCACGGCCGCGGCGGCGTCGGCGACCAGCAGGCCGAGCGCGTCGGAGTTGTCGACGACGGCGATGCGCGGGCCGCGCGGCAGCGGCTGGTGCGCGAGCAGCTGGGCGACGTCGAACATCTCGTCGAGGGTGTCGACCTGGATGACGCCCGCCTGGCGGAACATCGCGTCGACGGCGGACTGCGGCGCCGTGGTGTGGCGCACGGCGTGCCCGACGGGGACGCCCTGGGTGGAGCGTCCGGACTTCACCGCGACGACGGGCTTGCGGCGCCCGACGCGGCGGGCGATGCGCGAGAACTTGCGCGGGTTGCCGATGGACTCCAGGTACAGCAGGACGACCTCGGTGGCGTCGTCCTCCTCCCAGTACTGGAGCAGGTCGTTGCCCGAGACGTCGGCGCGGTTGCCGGCCGAGACGAACGTGGACAGGCCGAGGCCGCGACGGTCGACCGTCTCGAGGATCGCGACGCCGAGCGCGCCGGACTGGCAGAAGAACCCGACCCGTCCGCGCGCCGGCATCAGCGGCGACAGCGAGGCGTTCAGGCGCATCCCCGACGCGGTGTTGATGACGCCGAGGCAGTTGGGCCCGACGAGCCGCAGCCCGTACGAGCGGGCGAGGCCGAGCAGCCGACGCTGGCGACGGCGACCCTCCTCGCCGGTCTCGGCGAAGCCCGAGGAGATGACGACCATGCCGTGGACGCCCTTGGCGGCGCAGTCGAGCACCACCTCGGGCACCGACTCCGACGGCACCGCGACGATGGCGAGGTCGACCTCGCCGGGGATCTCCTGCACCGACGTGTAGGCCGGCAGGCCCGACACCGACTCGGCGTGCGGGTTGACCGCGTACACCGAGCCCGAGTAGTCGCCGAGCACGAGGTTGCGGACCATCGCCTGGCCGATGGTGTCCTGACGACGGCTCGCACCCACGACCGCCACGCTGCGGGCGTTGAAGAAGCGCTCGATCGACGCCGCCTCGGCGCGGTGCTCGCGCGCCTGCATGACGCCCATCGCGGTGTCGGTGGAGTCGATGGGGAAGACCAGGCGCATCACGCCGTCCTCGACGGCGCCGGCCACCTTGTAGCCCTGGTCGCGGAAGACCTGGATCATCCGGACGTTGTCGGGCAGCACCTCGGCGACGAACGTCTTGAGGCCGCGCTCGCGACCGGCCTGCGCGAGGTGCTCGAGGAGCAGCTGGCCGAGCCCGCGGCCCTGGTGGGCGTCCTCGACCAGGAACGCCACCTCGGCCTCGCGGTCGTCGACGGCGTCGTAGCGGCCCACCGCGATGACCGCCGCGCCGACGGTGACGACGAACGCCACCCGTCGGTCGTGGTCGACCTGCGTGAAGCGGACGAGGTCGCGCTCGGAGAGCACCGGGTAGGGGGCGAAGAAGCGGTAGTACTTGGACTGGTCGGAGACGCGGGCGTAGAAGTCGACGAACGCCGGGCCGTCGTCGGGGTCGATCGGGCGCAGCTGCGCCGCCCGGCCGTCGCGCAGCACGACGTCGGCCTCCCAGTGCGCGGGGTACGCGCGGCCCGGGGTGCCGCCGGCCACCGTCTTCTGATCGGTCACGTCACGAACCTACCGCCAGGTCGGGGCCCGGCGCGGCCAGGTCCTGTGGTCCACACCACACCTGGAGCCAATCCTGAGCGACCCGCCACCGGTACCGGCCGGCGGTGCCTGAGCCACCACCGGTGCGGGCCGGCGGTGGCTCAGCCACCACGTTCGGGCCCGACGTGGTGGCTGACGCACCGCCGGACGTGGCTGGGCCACCGGCCGGCGGCGTCAGGCGCCCTCCCCCACCGAGCCACCGGCGAGCTCGACGGCGACGTCCAGGTGCCCGACGTGGCGGGCGTACTCCTGGAGCACGTGGAAGCAGGTCCACGACAGGGTGGGCAGGTCGTCGGTCCACCGGCCGCCCGGGGTGGCGAGCGCGTCCAGCGGGGACGTCGCCAGCACCTCGGAGGTGACGGCGGCACCGGCGTCGAGCCGCCCCAGCAGCGACTCGACGTCCACCCCGTCCGGGACGACCCAGCGCCCGTCGACCTCGTCGCCCCACGGCTCGGCGACCTCGCGGCCGAGGAAGCCCCACACGATCCACCGCTGCTCCACGTGCACCAGGTGGGCGAGCAGCTCGAGCGGCGTCCACCCCGACGGGAGCCGCGACGTCCGCAGCCCCTCGTCGTCGAGCGAGCGGACGCCGCGCGTCAGCTCGCCGCGGTAGAAGTCGAGGTAGCGCCCGAGCAGGGCGGCGGGGTCGGACGTCGCCGACGACGGCTCGGGGAACGTGGTGGGGACGGCCATCGGGCCATCATGGGCACGCGGCGTGGCGGGCGCGAGCCCGTCGGGGGCCCGGTGGACAATGCAGGGGCACCGTCCCGCACCGCCGAGGAGACCGCAGCCGCATGGCCCCCAGCCGCAAGTCCGCGCCCGTCGTCGACGACTTCGAGGAGAAGATCGTCGACATCGACGTCGGCGAGGAGATGCGCACCAGCTTCCTGGAGTACGCCTACTCGGTCATCTACTCCCGCGCGCTCCCCGACGCCCGTGACGGCCTCAAGCCGGTGCAGCGACGCATCCTGTTCACGATGGCCGACATGAACCTGCGGCCCGACCGCGGCCACGTCAAGAGCGCCCGCGTCGTCGGCGAGGTCATGGGGCGGCTGCACCCGCACGGCGACGGCGCCATCTACGACGCGCTCGTGCGCCAGGCCCAGCACTGGTCGATGCGGCTGCCGTTCGTCGACGGCCAGGGCAACTTCGGCTCGCCCGACGACCCGCCGGCCGCCATGCGCTACACCGAGTGCCGCCTCGCACCGGCCGCACTGGCCCTCACCACGTCCATCGACGAGGAGACCGTCGACTTCCGGGCCAACTACGACGGCCGCGAGCTCGAGCCGGCCGTGCTGCCGGCCGCGCTGCCCAACCTGATCGTCAACGGCACCTCGGGCATCGCGGTGGGCATGGCCACCAACATCGCGCCGCACAACCTCGTCGAGGTGGTGGGCGCGCTGCGCCACATGATCGCGCACCCCCAGGCCACCCTCGACGACCTCATGCGCTTCGTCCCCGGGCCCGACCTGCCCACCGGCGGCAAGATCGTCGGCCTGGACGGCATCCGCGACGCGTACGCCACCGGCCGCGGCAGCTTCAAGATGCGCGCCACCGCCCGGGTGGAGCAGATGGGACGCCGCCGCGGCATCGTCGTCACCGAGCTGCCGTACAACGTCGGGCCCGAGAAGGTGATCGAGCGGATCAAGACGCTCGTCCAGACCAAGAAGCTGCAGGGCATCGCCGACGTCCTCAACCTCACCGACGGCGACAAGGGCCTGCACCTCGTGATCGAGGTCAAGAACGGGTTCCACGCCGAGGCGCTGCTCGAGCAGCTCTACAAGATGACGCCGATGGAGGACTCCTTCGGCGTCAACGCCGTCGCCCTCGTCGACGGCCAGCCCCGCACGCTCGGCCTGCTCGAGATGCTGCAGGTCTTCCTCAGCCACCGCGACGACGTCGTGCGGCGCCGCACCGGGTTCCGTCGCCGCAAGGCCGCCGACCGCCTGCACCTCGTCGACGGCCTGCTGGTCGCCCTGCTCGACATCGACGAGGTCATCCAGGTCGTCCGCGGCAGCGACGACACCGCCGCCGCCCGTGAGCGCCTGATGCAGGTCTTCGACCTCAGCCAGGCCCAGGCCGACTACATCCTCGAGCTGCAGCTGCGCCGGCTCACCCGCTTCTCGCGGATCGAGCTGGAGAAGGAGAAGGGCGAGCTCGAGCAGACGCTGGCCCACCTCGACGAGATCCTCGGCGACGAGCAGGTGCTGCGACGCGTCGTGTCCGACGAGCTGGCCGAGGTGTCCGCCGAGCACGGCACCCCGCGCCGCACGGTGCTGCTGGAGTCCGCCGGCCAGACCGTCGCGGCGTCGCAGCCCCTCGAGGTGCCCGACGACCCGTGCCTGGTGCTGCTGTCGGCCACCGGGCTGGTCGCGCGCACCGGTGACGACGGCCCGCTGGGCACCGGCACCGGCCGCGCCTCGCACGACGTCGTCACGAGCGTCGTCCGCTCCACCGCCCGCGGCGAGGTGGGCGTGCTCACCAGCCTCGGACGGCTGGTCAAGCTCGACGTCATCAACCTGCCCGCGCTGCCGCCCACCGCGGGCGCGCCGCACCTGTCGGGCGGGTCTCCCCTGGTGGAGCACCTCGACCTCGCCAAGGGCGAGCGCGTGCTGGCCCTCACCGGCTTCGACCCCGACGCCCCCGGGCTCGCGCTCGGCACGCATCGCGGCGTCGTCAAGCGCGTGCGGCCCGAGCACCTCGCGGCCAAGGACTCGTGGGAGGTCGTGGCGCTCGCCGACGGCGACGAGGTGGTCGGCGTCCGTGCCCTCGAGACCGGCGACGAGGAGCTGGTGTTCGTCACGTCCGACGCCCAGCTGCTCCACTACCCGGCCTCGGCCGTGCGCCCGCAGGGCCGCGGCGGCGGCGGCATGGCCGGCGTCAAGCTCGGATCCGGCGCCCACGTGGTGTTCTTCGGCGCCTTCACCCCCGACGAGGGCTCGACGGTGGTCACCGTCGCCGGCGACGCCGCGGGCGCGCTGCCCGGCACGGGCAGCGGCAGCATCAAGGTCACCCCGTTCGCGGAGTACCCCGGCAAGGGACGCGCCACCGGCGGCGTCCGCTGCCACCGGCTGCGCGGCGGCGAGGACGGTCTGGTGCTCGCCTGGGCCGGACGCGGGCCCGCGATGGCCACGGCCTCCTCCGGTGCGGCGGTCGACCTGCCCGCCCCCGACGGACGACGCGACGGCTCCGGGGTGCCCGCGACCCAGGCGCTGCTGGCCGTCGCCTCACCGGTCGGGCAGGACCCCGGGCCCGTCACCGAGTCTCTGGCAGACTGACGCCGTGCCACGCCTCGGGATCCATCGCCGCCTGACACCCCTCGTGCTCCTGCTGGGCGGAGCGTTGCTCCTCTCGTCGTGCAGCCGTCAGGACGAGGAGGCCACCCGGCCCGACATGCTCGGTCCCCGGCTCGAGGCCGCGCGCACCACCCTCGACGACGCCGAGACGATCGACCTCTCGCTCACCACCGAGAAGCTGCCCTCGGGCGTCACCGGCCTGCTGTCGGCCACCGGCAAGGGCAACCACTCCCCCGCGTTCACCGGCGACGTCCGGGTGTCGGCGGGCGGCACGGGCGTCGAGGCCCAGGTCGTCTCCACCGGCGGCAAGGTCTACGCCAAGATCGCCTTCGCGCCGGGCTTCAACGCGATCGACCCCGCCGACTTCGGCGCGCCCGACCCCGCGGCTCTCGTGGCCAAGACCGGTGGGGTCTCCGAGCTGCTCACCAGGACCACGGACCTCAGCGCCGGCGACCGCAGCCGCGACGGCGACGACGTCCTCACGGCCGTCGACGGCCAGCTCGCGGGCAGCGACGTCAAGTCGCTGATCCCCACCGCCGACGCCAGCGGCACCTTCGACGTGTCGTACCGCCTCACAGACAAGGACGTCCTGCGCGACGCCACCATCGCCGGGCCGTTCTACGCCGGCGGCGACCGCGTCACCTACAAGCTGGTCGCCACCGCGTCCGACACCCCGGTCGAGATCACCGCGCCCTGACGGGCCCCGCCATGAGCACCTCGCCGGGTGACGCCGTGCGCGCCCGCTCCCGGTCGCCGCGCGTCCTGCTCGCCCTGGCCGCCGTCGCGGTCGCGTTCGCCGCCGCCGACACGTACGTCGTGGTGCTGGCGCTGCCCGACATGATGACGTCGGCCGGGCTCGACCTCGACCAGCTGCAACGTGCGGCGCCCATCGTCTCGGGGTTCCTGCTGGGCTACGTCGGCGTCCTGCCGCTCATCGGGCGCATCGCCGACCTGCGGGGACGTGCGCCCGTGCTGCTCGCCTCGCTCGTGGTGTTCGCGATCGGCTCGGTGCTCACGGCCGTCGCGTACGACCTCGACACGATGGTCGTGGGCCGGTTCGTCCAGGGCGTGGGCGGCGGTGGGCTCGTGCCCGCCACCCTGGCCCTCGTCGCCGACCTCTGGCCACCGGAGCGACGCGGGCTGCCGCTCGGCGTCGTCGGGGCGGTCCAGGAGCTGGGCAGCGTCGTGGGCCCGCTCTACGGGGCGCTCGTGCTCGCCGTCGCCGACTGGCGGGCGATCTTCTGGCTGAACTGCGCGGTCGGCCTGGTGCTGGTCGCGGCGCTGCTCGCCGTCCGTCCCGACGAGGGCGGCGCGGCTCCGGCCCGGTCGCGCGGACGACCCGACGGGCTCGGGGCCCTGCTGCTCGTGGCGGCGCTCGCGTGCGTCGCGGTGCTCGAGCTGGAGCCCACGGGCCTGGTCACCGACATCACCTGGGGCCTGGCGTTCCTCCCGACCGTCGGCGACACCCGCTGGACGAGCCCGCTCGCGATCGCCGTCGTGGTGGTCCTGGGGCTGTTCGTGCTGCGGCAGGCCACCGCCCGACGGCCGCTGCTCGACTGGCGCTCGTGGGGGCCGGTCGTCCGCACCACCGACCTGCTCGGCGCGCTGCTGCTCGCCGTGGCTCTCGGGGCCGTCGTCGTGGCCTTCGCGTCGGCCGACCCCGAGCAGAGCGCGCTGTCGCCGCAGGCGCCGTGGCTGCTGTCGGTCGCCGCGCTGTCCGCCGTCGGGTTCGCCTGGCGCCAGCGCGCCGCCCGCTTCCCGCTCGTCCCCCGCGACGCCCTGCGCGCGCGCCGCGCCTGGGGATCGATCGTGGTGTCGTTCCTGATCGGGTCGGCCCTCATCGCGGCGCTCGTCGACATCCCGTTCTTCGCCCGGATCACGGTCTACCGCGACTCCCAGCTCGACGCGGCGCTGGTGCTGCTGCGCTTCCTCGTGGCGCTTCCCGTGGGCGCCGTGGTGGGCGGCTGGCTCACCCGGCGCGTGCGTCCGGGCCCGCTGACCGCTGTGGCGATGCTCGCCGTCGCGGTCTCGTTCGTCGCGATGGCCACCTGGGACCGCGACGCCCTGCTGTCGTGGACGAGCACCGTGCCCCTGGTCGTCGCCGGCCTGGGGTTCGGGGTCGCGATCGCGCCCGTCAACGCCGCGCTGCTCGCCTCGACCCGCCGCGAGGCCCACGGGGTCGCGAGCGCTCTGCTCGTCGTGGCCCGCATGGTCGGCATGCTCGTCGGCATCTCCGCGCTCACCACCATCGGGCTCCAGCGCTTCTACGTCGCGACGCGCGAGATCCCGCCCGTCGCCGAGCTGTGCCCCGGCGGCACCACCTGCGGTGCCTACCGCGACGCGCTCGTCGACGCCGGCGTCGTCCAGCTGAGCGCGGTGTTCACCGGTGCGGCCGTGTGCGCGGCGCTCGCCGCCGTGCTGGCGCTGGTCCTGCTGCGCCCCGGACGCGGGGACGACGCCGACTCCTGAGCGTGGTCCGCCTCACGTGACGCGCGCGAGCCGCCGGCCGTCGGTACGGTGTCGCCGTGACCGACTCGACGCACGACTTCGACGACCTGCTCCAGGCCAACCGGACCTTCGCCGACCACTTCGACCTCGCCGGCTTCGACGGCGTCGCCCGCGCGGGCGTCGCCATGGTGACCTGCATGGACTCCCGGATCGACCCGCTCGGCATGATCGGCCTGAAGCCGGGCGACGCCAAGATCCTGCGCAACCCCGGCGGACGCGTCACCGACCAGGTGCTGGTCGCGCTCACCCTCGGCGCCAACCTGCTCGGGGTCGAGCGCGTCATGGTCGTCCAGCACACGCGCTGCGCGATGGCGTCGGGCACCGAGGTCGAGCTGCGCGACCGCCTCACCGAGGCCTCGGGCAGGGACGCGTCGTGGATGACGCTGGGCGTCATCACCGACCAGCGCGCCGACATCGCCGACGAGGTCCACAAGGTCCACGCCCACCCGCTCATCTCCGACTCGGTGGTCGTGGGCGGGTTCCTCTACGACGTCGACTCCGGCCTGCTCGAGCAGGTCGTCTGACCGTCGCCGCGACGGCGCCCGGACCGGGGCGCCGTCGCCGGCCTCAGTAGTCGAGCTCGTCGTCGCCGATGCGCTCACCGTTGGCGACGATGAAGTCCTTGCGCGGGGCGACCTCGTTGCCCATGAGCAGCTCGAAGACGCTGCTCGCCTGCTCGGCGTCGTCGACGGTGAGCCGGCGCAGGGTGCGCTGCCGGGGGTCCATCGTGGTCTCGCGCAGCTGGCCCGAGCTCATCTCGCCCAGGCCCTTGTAGCGCTGGATGGGGTCCTTCCAGCGCAGGTTCTTCTTGCGCAGCTCGGCGAGGCGACGCTGCAGCTCGGTGTCGGAGTGGGTGTAGACGTACTTGTCCTGGCCCTTGCGAGGGTTGGTCAGCTCGATCCGGTGCAGCGGGGGCACGGCGGTGTAGACGCGCCCGGCCTGCACCAGCTCGGGCATGTACCGGAAGAACAGCGTGGCGAGCAGGCAGCGGATGTGGGCGCCGTCGGAGTCGGCGTCGGCCATGAAGATGATCCGGCCGTAGCGGCGGGCGTCGAGGTCGAACGTGCGACCCGACCCGGCGCCGACCACCTGGATGATCGACGCGCACTCGACGTTCTTCAGCATGTCGGCCACGGAGGCCTTCTGGACGTTGAGGATCTTGCCGCGGATGGGCAGCAGTGCCTGGAACTCCGAGTCGCGGGCCGTCTTGGCGGTGCCCAGCGCGGAGTCGCCCTCGACGATGAACAGCTCGCCGCGGTCGACGTCGTTGCTGCGGCAGTCGGCCAGCTTGGCCGGCAGCGCCGACGACTCCAGCGCGTTCTTGCGGCGCTGGGTGTCGCGCTGCTGACGGGCCAGGACGCGGGTGCGCGCCGCCGCGATGACCTTCTCGAGCACCTGGCGGGCCTGGGCCTTCTGCGCGGTGCGGGTGGAGGTGAGGAACGCCTTGAGCTCGCGGGCCACCACCTGGTTGACGATCTTGGTGACCGCCGGCGTGCCCAGCACCTCCTTGGTCTGGCCCTCGAACTGCGGCTCGGCCAGCCGGACGGTGACGACGGCGGTGATGCCCTCGAGCACGTCGTCCTTGATCACGTCGGGGTCGGTGGCCTTGGTCAGCTTGGTCTGGCCGAGCACGTCGTTGAGCGTCTTGGTGAGCGCCCGCTCGAAGCCGTTGACGTGGGTGCCGCCCTTGGGCGTGGCGATGATGTTGACGAAGCTGCGGACGTGGTTCTCGTACCCGGTGCCCCAGCGGACGGCGACGTCGACGCCGAGGTCGCGCTCGACGTCCTGCGGCGTCATGTGGCCGGCGTCGTCGAGCATGGGCACGGTCTCCACGAACGATCCGGTGCCCTGGAGGCGGACGACGTCGGTGACGGGCTCGTCGGTGGCGAGGAACTCGCAGAACTCGGTGATGCCGCCGTCGTGCCGGAACTTCTCCTCGCGACCCTCGGGGCCGCGGTGGTCGCGGATGACGAGCTCGAGGCCGGGCACCAGGAACGAGGTCTGGCGGGCGCGACCGACCAGCTCCTCGTAGGAGAACTCGGCGCCCTTGATGAAGATCTGCGGGTCGGCCCAGTAGCGGACGCGGGTGCCGGTGACGGTCTTCTTGACGCGGCCGACCTTGTGCAGGGTGTTGTCGGGCGTGAACGGCGCGTCGGGGCCGTCGCCGTCGAAGACCCCCGGGACACCGCGCCGGAACGACATCGCCCACGTGGCGCCGCCCTTGTCGACCTGGACGTCCAGGCGCGACGACAGCGCGTTGACCACGGACGCGCCCACGCCGTGCAGGCCGCCGGTGGCGACGTACGAGCCGCCGCCGAACTTCCCGCCCGCGTGCAGCTTGGTGTAGACGACCTCGACGCCCGTCAGCCCGGTCTTGGGCTCGATGTCGACCGGGACGCCACGGCCGTTGTCGAGCACCTCGACCGAGTCGTCGGGGTGCAGGACGACCTCGATGGCGTCGCCGTGCTGCGACAGCGCCTCGTCGACCGAGTTGTCGATGATCTCCCACAGGCAGTGCATGAGCCCGCGGGTGTCGGTGGACCCGACGTACATGCCGGGACGCTTGCGGACGGCCTCGAGCCCCTCGAGGACGAGGAGGTTGCGGGCGTCGTAGGCGGTGGCGATGGCGGTGCTCCCTCGGGCGTGCGGCGGTGGTCCGGTGCCTGCTGAATCTACCGTCCGCCGCCGACGGTGCCGCGGGACACGCCCGCCGATCCGTGGGATGAGCGGCGCGACGGCCCGGACTGGGGGATGATGAGGCATCGGCCGGTACGGTCGGTACGGACGGCTCCCGCGGCTCCAGGTGCGAGGTCGTCCCGGTCTCCGGCCCGTGTCGTGGGTCATAGAGGCGGACCGGGATGATCGGTGCGTGGTTGGATGTTGAGGAAGTCGTGGCCACCAGTCCACTGCATTTCCAGGAGAAGAGGTCAGACGTGACGACGACCGTTGCCCCACCTGCTGCCCTCAACGCCAGCGACCGCTGCGACCGTTGTGGAGCACAGGCCTACGTCCGTGCCGAGCTCGCGGGCGGTGGTGAGCTGCTGTTCTGCGCGCACCACGCGCGCAAGCACGAGGACAAGCTCCGCGAGATCGCGGTGACCATCCACGACGAGTCCGGCAAGCTCGAGCAGACCCCGCACATCGCCGACGACGACGGGCGCTGACCACCCGTCCCACCGCATCCACGCACGACCCTGGGCCGCCAGGTCCGGGGTCGTCGTGCGTCCGGGGCATGATGAGGTCGTGAGCGTGACGGGCGAGGTCGTCGTGGGCCTGGTGGTCCTCGTGGGGCTCGTCGGCATCCTCGTCCCGGTCCTGCCCGGGGCCGCCCTGGTCTGGGCCGCCATCGCCGTCTGGGCGTTCGCCACCGGGGAGGCCGCCGGATGGTGGGTCCTCGCCGGCGCCACGGTGCTCACCGTGGGCGCCTTCGTGGTCAAGCTGGCCTGGCCCGGACGCCGCCTCACGCGCGCCGGGGTGCCGGGGCGGGCCCTGGTCGCGGGCGGGGTGGTCGGCGTGGTCGGGTTCTTCGTGGTCCCGGTCGTCGGCCTGTTCCTGGGGTTCCCGCTCGGCGTCTGGGCACACGAGCGCGCCCGGCTGCGCGACGGACGGGCGGCCTGGGACGCCACCGTCCACGCCCTGCGGGCCACCGGCCTGTCGATCCTGGTCGAGCTGGCCGGGTCGCTGCTGTCGGCCGGCTTGTGGCTCGTCGGCGTGCTGGTCCTGACCTGACCGGTCAGGACGAGACGAGGTCGAGCCGGCGCCGCAGCGTGCGGACGGCCGTGCTGGCCGCGACGCGCACCTTGGTGTCGCGCGTGACCAGGGAGTCGAGCGCGGCGACGTGCTCGGACTCCCCCACCGAGCCGCTGGCTCGGATCGCCGCCACCTGCACGCGCGGCTCCTCGTCGGCGATCAGGTCGAGCAGCGCCTCGGCCGCCGACCCGACCTCGTGGTGGAGGACGACCTTGGCCGCCATCTCGCGCACGCGCCAGTGGTCGTCGTGCAGCGCCGCGACCACCACGGGCTCGGCGTAGTCCTCCCAGACGTAGAGCAGTCCGCGCGCTCCCCAGGTGCGCGGCCAGTGCGTCTGGACGCGCTCCTCGAGGTGGCCGCGCTCCATCTGGTAGATGGCGCTGTCGCCGGCCAGGAACGTCAGCGGCACGGGCAGGCGGTCGAAGTCCAGCATCCCCTCGAGCGTCGCGAGGCAGGTGTCGATCGTGGCGTGCCGGCCGTACGCCTCGATCGCCTCGGCGATCAGGACGCGCGGGGCCGCGGCGAGGTCGACCGGATCGGGACACACGCTCGTCACGCTCTCACATCCACCCGCGGGACCGGTGCGCGCGTGACCGTCGTCTCAGACCGCGCGGAACCGCGAACGGGTGAGGCCGCGCGACAGCCACCAGGCCATCAGGACCCCCGCGAGCGCGCCGCAGAGGTGGCCCTGCCAGGAGATGCCCGGCTGACCGGGGAGCACGCCCCAGACGATGCCGCCGTAGAGGACGGCGACGGCCACCGCGACGGCGATGTTGAGCAGCCGCCGGGCCAGCAGCCCCCAGGTGACCAGGAACGCGGCGTACCCGTAGACGACGCCGCTCGCGCCGATGTGGATCGTGCCGGGGGTGGCGATCAGCCAGGTGCCGAGCCCGCCGAACAGCGCGATGCCGATCGTCGCGGCCCAGAAGTGGCGCGTGGTGACCGCGATCAGGATCCCCATCACGACGAACGCGCCCGTGTTGGCGATCAGGTGCGAGAAGTCGGCGTGCAGGAACGGGGAGGCGACGATGCCGAACAGCCCGGACTCGGCGCGCGGGTAGATGCCGTTGGCGTCGAAGTTCGTGCCGGGCAGGGTGTCGACGGCCTCCACCGCCCACATCAGCGCGACGAGGACGAGCACCGGCACGGCCGAGCCCATCGTGGTGGCGACGACCCCGCGTCCCCGAGCGTTCACCGGCTGCGACATGACCCCAGCGTACGGGCGCGTGGTGAGCCTCAGGAGTCGTCGCGGACGGCGCCCTCGCGCAGGGCGCGGTCGCCCTGCACCGGGCTGCGCCCGGTCGACGACCTAGTCGAGGTAGTCGCGCAGGACCTGCGACCGCGACGGGTGGCGCAGCTTCGACATGGTCTTGGACTCGATCTGGCGGATCCGCTCGCGCGTGACGCCGTAGACCTTGCCGATCTCGTCGAGCGTCTTGGGCTGGCCGTCGGTGAGCCCGAAGCGCATGGAGACCACGCCGGCCTCGCGCTCGGACAGCGTGTCGAGCACCGCGTGCAGCTGCTCCTGCAGCAGCGTGAACGAGACCGCGTCGGCCGGGACGATGGCCTCGGAGTCCTCGATCAGGTCGCCGAACTCGGAGTCGCCGTCCTCACCCAGGGGGGTGTGCAGGCTGATGGGCTCACGGCCGTACTTCTGGACCTCGACGACCTTCTCGGGCGTCATGTCGAGCTCGACGGCGAGCTCCTCGGGGGTGGGCTCGCGGCCGAGGTCCTGCAGCATCTGGCGCTGGACGCGGGCGAGCTTGTTGATCACCTCGACCATGTGCACCGGGATGCGGATGGTGCGGGCCTGGTCGGCCATGGCGCGGGTGATCGCCTGGCGGATCCACCACGTCGCGTACGTCGAGAACTTGAAGCCCTTGGTGTAGTCGAACTTCTCGACCGCGCGGATCAGGCCGAGGTTGCCCTCCTGGATCAGGTCCAGGAAGAGCATGCCGCGACCGGTGTAGCGCTTGGCCAGGGAGACCACGAGGCGCAGGTTGGCCTCGAGCAGGTGGTTCTTGGCGCGGCGACCGTCCTCGACGATCCACTCGAGCTCCTCGCGGACCTTGGGGGTCTGCTTCTTGTCGCCCGCGAGACGCTCCTCGGAGAACAGGCCGGCCTCGATGCGCTTGGCGAGCTCCACCTCCTGCCCGGCGTTCAGCAGGGAGACCTTGCCGATCTGCTTGAGGTAGTCCTTGACCGGGTCGGCGGTGGCGCCGGCCACCATGACCTGCTGGACGGGCTCGTCGGTCTCGTCGGCGTTCGACAGCGTGAAGCTGGACTTCTCGTCCTCGACCAGCGTGGGGTCGGTCTTGAGGTCCTTCTCGAACTCCGCGTCGGGGATGTCGGGCAGGACCTTCTTGCCCTCGGCGTCGACCTGGACGGTCTCGACGACCGCGGCCGCGGTGGAGGCCTTGCCGTTGGCCGGGGCCTTCTTGGCCCGTGCCGTCTTCTTCGGGGCCGCCTTCTTGGCGGTCTCGGGAACCTCCGCCTTGACGGTCGTGCGTCCACCCGCAGCGGCGAGGACAGCCTTGACCGTCGAGCTCTCAGGCGTAGAAACCACGTGGCGACTCCCCTTGGCTCGTGCACGCCGAGCCCTCGATTTTGGTGCATGGGCGCGGCAGGACCCGCTCAGGTCAACCGCACCGGTCCCAGTGTGCCACGCACCTGGGGGTCACGCACATGCGGCTCCCCGTGGCCGCGGCCGTCCCTGCGATGGCAGGGATGTCAGGCGGACTTGACCGCCAGGACCGGGCAGGGCGAGTCCAGCAGGACGCGCTGGGCGTTGCTGCCCAGGATCAGCTTGCCGACCGGCGAGCGCCGACGCAGGCCGATGACGATGAAGTCGGCGGCGACGTCGTCGGCGACCCGGATCAGGTCGTCGGCGGGGTCCATGCCGCGCACCAGCTGGCGGATCTCGTGCTCGACGCCGGAGTCCTTGAGGCGGTCGCGGACGTCCTGCAGCTGCTGCTCGGTCTCGAGGGCGTCCTCGCGGTCGAAGTCGCGCCCACCGCGGTGGGAGTTGACCACGACGAGCCGCGACCCGCGCAGCTTGGCCTCCTCGGTCGCACGCGTGAGCGCGGCGTCACCCTCGGGCTTGGGGACGTATCCGACGACGATGGTGCCCATGGGGGTCTCCTCCTGGTTCAGGCGCACCGGCCCGTGACGGGACTGGCTCGAGCGGTGCGGCGGGAGCAACCCTAGGCCATCTCGGACACCATCCACGACCTGTCCTGTGGACAGCCGTCACGACGCCTCCGCGGGACCCATGCTGGTCGGCGAGCCTCCGCGACCGCGGGGGTGTCGGTCGAGCAGGGAGGTGCAGGTGCCACGGGTACGACCGCAGGTGCCGGGGCTCGATCCCCGGGCCGCCGACACGTTCGTCCGGCACCGGGTGCTGGCGCTCAGGGCGACGGGGCGCGCAGGCGGCGAGCGCGTGGCCATGGTGGGCCTCGCGGACGTCGGGCTGCATCCGGCCGAGGTGGCCGACCGGTGCTGGTGGGAGCCGACTCCCGACGACGCCCCCGCCGACCGCGGCCTGCGGGCGGACGTGGTGCACGCGCTGCTCGCCGGTGCCGGCGAGGGGCCGCTGCTCGCCACCTGGACGCGCAGCGGGCCGAACGAGGTCCTCGAGCCCGACCTCGCCTGGAGGGCGGCGCTGGCCCGGGCGTCGAGCCTGACGGACCGCCCGGTGCCGCCCCTCGTGGTGCTGACGCGGTCGGGCTGGCGCTGCCACCCCACAGGCGGCCACCGGACGTGGAAGCGGCTGCGTGAGCGCGGCCCGGTGACGGGCGCCGCGGCCCCGCAGGGCACGGCGGTACGACCGCGTCGGCGCCCCGGCTAGACCGGGACGCGCGGCGCGCTCGGTCCCGGGTGTGCACTCAGTCCCAGGTATGCACAGGGTCGTTGGCGTGCATGCGCTCGGCGTAGGCCTCGGTGGTGCGGCGCAGCGCCTCGTGACGGTCGACCGCTCCCCCGCGGTGCAGCCGCTCGAAGCGCTGGATCAGCCAGGTGGACCCGTTGCGACCGGTCAGGCACCGCTGCTCGATGATGCCGAGCAGCCGGTCGCGCTCGGCGGGGTCGACCGACAGCGAGTCGAGGCCGCGGTGCGCGAGCGGGAGGAGCCGGCGCAGTGCCAGCTCGGTGGCCGGCACCGAGCCCAGGCCCGGCCAGAACAGCTGGGCGTCGATCCCGTCGCGCGCCGCGATGTGGAAGTTCTCCTCGGCGGCGCTGAACGACATCTGCGACCACAGCGGACGGTCGGCGTCCACCAGCGCCTGGGTGACGCCGAAGTAGAACGCGGCGTTGGCCAGGGTGTCGACGACCGTGGGCCCGGCCGGGAGCACCCGGTTCTCGACGCGCAGGTGCGGCCGGCCCTGGGAGACGTCGTAGATGGGCCGGTTCCAGCGGTAGACGGTGCCGTTGTGGAGCGACAGCTCGTTCAGCCGGGGCGTACCGCCGGCGTCGAGCACCTCGCGGGGGTCCTCGTCGTCGAGGATCGGCAGCAGCGCCGGGAAGTAGCGGACGTTCTCCTCGAACAGGTCGAAGATCGAGGTGATCCAGCGCTCGCCGAACCAGACCCGGGGGCGCACGCCCTGCGCCTCGAGCTCCTCGCTGCGGGTGTCGGTGGCCTGCTCGAACAGCGGGATGCGCGTCTCGTGCCACAGCTGGCGGCCCAGGCAGAACGGCGAGTTGGCACCGAGCGCGAGCTGGACCCCGGCGATCGCCTGCGACGCGTTCCAGTGGCTCGCGAACTCGTCGGGGCCGACCTGCCGGTGCAGCTGGGTGCTCGTGCACGCGGCCTCGGGGATGATCGTGTCGGCGGTGGTGCGCAGCCGGTCGACGCCGTCGATGCTGATCGAGATGTCCTCGCCCCGCGCCGCCAGGATCTGCTCGGACAGCAGGGCGTAGCGCGGGTTGGCCGACAGCGTCGCACTGGTCATGTGTCCCTCGCGCAGCGTGGGCAGGATGCCCACCATCACGAGGTGGGCCCCGACGCCGGCGGCCTTGGACTGCGCCTCGTTCAGGTCGTCGCGCAGCGTCTTCTCGAAGGCGCCGAACCCGCCGTCGTCCAGGCGACGCGGCGGCACGTTGATCTCGATGTTGAACTGGCCGAGCTCGGTCTGGAAGTCCTCGTCGGCGATCGCGTCGAGCGCCTCGGCGTTCTTCAGCGCGGGCTCGGCACGGTCGTCGGTGAGGTTGAACTCGATCTCGATGCCGGTCATCGGCCGGTCGACGTCGAACTCGGACCCGCTCAGCATCCGTGCCAGGACGTCCAGGCACATCCGCACCTTCTCGCGGTACCTGGTGCGGTCCTCCCGGGTGAACTCCCGGTGCTCGACCTCCTGGCCCATCGGACCCTCCCCTTGCTCTGCTCGGCCACCGTCACCCGGCGACGCTGCGCACCAACCTAGGGCGTCCCGGTCCGGATCACCGGCTGGCGCAGGATCGTCCGCAGCCTGTCCGGTGCCGTGCGCCGCACGTCGCTGAGGTAGACCTCGTGGTGGCGCCCCGTGGGCCGCAGGCCGTGGGCGGGGACGAACTCGTGGTGCAGGCGCTCCAGGACGGGTCCCTCGTCGTCGAACGAGCCCACGTGGAGCGTCTGCACGCACAGGCCCTCGGACAGCGGCGCCAGCCGCACGTCCCCCAGGCGGGACGGGTCGCGCCTGCGCGCCACCTGCTCGACGGCGGCGTCGAACATCTCCGGGCCGACCCAGTCCGGGACCATCACCATCAGGGTCCAGTCCCAGCGCGCCTTGTCACGAGCCGAGGTGAAGGCGTCCAGGTCGTCGGCCCACCACAGGCCCTCGAGCGGCATCACGACGTGGTCGCGCCCGAGGTCCCTCTTGCCGGCGAACTTGAGCGTGTACGCGACCGGGAACAGCGCCCCGACGGCCTCGGTGAAGGCGCCGGTGTTCGGGTCTCCGTGCCCGTCGATCATCAGGTACTGCAGGTCGGGCACCTCGACGACGTCGAGCACCCCCTGCCTCGCGCGGTAGGCGCCGATGGCGCGCTTGTGGTCGACCTTGGGCTCCACGCCGCCCATCCTGGCGTGACGCGTGGCGGCTGTCACGTGTCGATCACCCCAGGCCCGGGACGGTGCGCACCACCTCCTCCTGGGTCATGGCGGGCCAGCGCCGCGGGTCGATGCCGCCGGAGACCGCCGAGTGCAGCAGCAGCGCCATCGAGTAGCCGGGGTCGACCGCCAGGGCCGCCTCGAGGGCCGTCATGGCCTGCGCGCCGTCGCCGCACATCCAGGCCGCGAAGCCGGCGAGCGACAGCGCCGGTGGGCGGGCGGGCTCGACCGCGCGCCGTCCGACCTCGCGCCACAGCGCCAGCTGCTCGCGGGCGCTCTCGCGGGTGATGTCGGTCCAGAGCAGGTCGCGGACGACGACCGTGGCGGTCCAGACCGACAGCACGGCGACGTCGTGGTCGTCGAGCACCGGGCCGTCGAGGCCCGTCGCGCGCGTGACGGCGTCGAGGCACGCCTGCCACCCCGTCCGCACGACGACGGGATCGCCCGCCGGGTGCCGCAGGCCGGCGCCCAGCCTGCGGACCTCGTCGCGCACGTGCTCGGTCTCGGACGCCACCCCCAGGGCCCGCTCGCCCTCGACCGGCGCGAACCGCTCGACGAGCGCGTCGCGCCCCGGCAGCACCTCGTGCCCGGCCAGCACCGCCTCGGCCATGAGCGCCCCGCCCACCCGGTCGTAGGGCGTGCCGTCGCCGGGGCAGCACGTGTCGTCGACGCACGTGTAGGACACGACGCGGACGCCGTCGGCGCGGGCCGCCTCCAGCACGTCGACGTCGGCGTCGGCCAGGCGCGAGCGGAGCGACAGGAGCAGAGGGGCGGCTGCGGCGTCGGTGTCGGCGAACGCCAGGAGCAGGACGCCGTCGGGCTCCTGGCGTGCGACGTGCCCGGCCACCTGGTCGGCGAGCTCGTCGGCGTGCTCCTCGGGCGGCAGGTCGACCCGGACGGTCATCCCGAGCCGGTGCCGGGGGCCGTGGACGCACACCGCGACGAGCGAGTGCTCGGGGTGGAAGCCGAGCATGACGGGCACGACGGTCACGAGGTCGGCCAGGCTGCGTGGACGCAGGACGGTGTCGGTGGGGCCGTCGGGGTGGTGGGCGGGGTGGTGGGCGGGGCCGGGTGCGCCCGGTGGCGAGGGGGTCATGCCTGCAGGGTGGGTCCGCGCCGACCGTCCGGACCGTCGGTGCACAGGTCGGGTCGCGGCCGACACGGGCGTCGGGCGTTCCGGCCGCTCCCCGTCCACAGCCGCGGGCCACGCAGGCGAGAATGGACGCCATGCGGGCCCAGGCGAGCGTGATGCACCTGGACCTGGACGCGTTCTTCGCCGCGGTCGAGCAGCGCGACAAGCCCTCCCTGCGGGGGCGGCCCGTGGTCGTCGGCGGCACCACCGGCCGCGGTGTCGTGTCCACGGCGTCCTACGAGGCGCGCGTCTTCGGCGTCCGGTCGGCGATGCGGACGGTGGAGGCGAGGGCGCGGTGCCCCCACGCGGCGTTCCTGTCCGGCCGCTTCGACGCCTACCGCGAGAGCAGCCGGATCGTCATGGCCCGGCTGCGCGAGGTGTCGCCCCTGGTGGAGCCCCTGTCCCTGGACGAGGCGTTCGTGGACCTCGCGGCCGGTGGCACCGCGGTCGACGTCGACACCGTCCGCGCCCTCGCCGAGGAGGTGCGGAGCGACATCAGCCGGCTCACCGGCGGCCTGACGGCCTCGGTGGGCATCGCGTCGTCGAAGCTGATGGCCAAGATCGCGAGCGAGATCGACAAGCCAGACGGGCTCCACGTCGTCGAGCCCGGCACCGAGGTCGACGTCCTCGCGCCCATGTCGGTCTCCGCGATCCCGGGGGTGGGTCCGGCGACCACCGAGCGGCTCCGGCGGCTCGGGCTGCGCACCGTCGGCGACCTGCAGGCCGCCGACGTCACCGAGCTGACGTCCGTGCTGGGGACGGCGCACGGCACCTCGCTGCACGCCCTGTGCCGCGGCGTCGACCACCGCGAGGTCGTCTCCGCGCGCGAGGCCAAGTCGGTGAGCGTCGAGGACACCTTCGAGACCGACATCACCGACCCCGCGGTGCTGGCGGCGGTGGTGGACCGGATGGCCGGCCGCGTGGGCGAGCGCCTGGCCAAGGCCCGGCTGTCGGGGCGCACCGTGACGCTCAAGATCCGCCACCACGACTTCGAGACCCACACCCGCTCGTCCACCCTCGCCGGACCCACCGACGACCGACGCGTCCTCGCCCGGACGGCCCGCCGGATGCTCGCCGAGATCGACGTGTCGGGCGGGCTGCGACTGGTCGGCGTCGGCGTGTCCGGCCTGGCCGACTGGGTGCAGGACGACCTGTTCGCCGAGCTGGACGAGGCCGAGGAGGCCGCCACCGCGACCCCCGCCGAGGAGCCCGAGACCGCGGACGCCGACGACCGCCCGCGGCGCTGGGCCCCCGGCGCCGACGTCCGGCACGCCGAGCACGGGGACGGCTGGGTCTGGGGGTCAGGTCTCGGACGCGTCACCGTCCGCTTCGAGACCCGGCACACCGGCCCCGGCCCGGTCCGCACCTTCTCCGTGGACGACCCGGACCTGCAGCCGCGCACCGTCGAGCAGCCGTCCGAGACCGACGCATGACGCCCGGCGACCTGGCGCTGCTCGTCGGCGCCGGGTTCCTCGGCGGGCTGTCGGGCACGGTCGCCGGCCTCGCCTCCCTGTTCACCTACCCCGCGCTGCTCGCCGTCGGTCTCGCGCCGGTGACGGCCAACGTCACCAACACCGTCGCCATGGTCTCGACGGCCGTCGGGTCGGCGGCGACGTCCCGCCCCGAGTTGCGCGGCCAGGGTCGGCGCACCCTCGTGGCGGCGGGCGTCGCCGCGGTCGGCGGGCTCGCCGGGGCGGCGCTGCTGCTGTCGACGCCGGCGTCCGTGTTCGAGCTCGTGGTGCCGTTCCTGGTCGCGTTCGGCTCCGTCCTGCTCCTGGTGCGCGACCCGCTGCGCCGCTGGGCGGACGCGCGCGCGGCCCGCCGTCCCGAGGGGTCGGCGGTGCGGCCGTCGGGGGTGCTGGGGACGCGAGGCGTCGTCTCGCTCGTGGCGATCGGCGTCTACGGCGGCTACTTCGGCGCCGGGGCCGGCATCATGGCGCTCGCCGTGCTGTCGCTGCTGGCCACCGAGCGGCTGGCGGTGACCAACGCCGTCAAGAACGTGGTGACGGGCGGCGCCAACCTCGCCGGCGCCGTCGTCTACGCCGTGGTGGCCGACGTCGACTGGCTCGCCGCGGGGGTCCTCGCGGCCGGTCTGGTGGCCGGCAGCGCCTGCGGACCGCTCGTGGTCCGCCGCGCCCCGCAGGACCTGCTGCGGGTGGTGATCGCGGTCGCCGGCCTCGGGCTGGCCGTCCGGCTGTGGCTGACGGCGATAGCGTGACGACATGACCGACCCCACCCCGCCCGTGGCGCCCGTGCGCCCCGTCCTCCGCAGCCACCACGGCGACGAGGTCAGCGACCCGTACGAGTGGTTGCGGGCCAAGGACGACCCGGCGACGATCGCCCACCTCGAGGCCGAGAACGCGTACGCCGACGAGCGCACCGCGCACCTGGCCGACCTGCGCGAGACGATCTTCGGCGAGATCAAGGGCCGCACGCAGGAGACGGACATGTCGGTGCCGTCGCGCCGCGGCGGCTGGTGGTACTACGCCCGCACGATCGAGGGCGAGCAGTACGCCGTCCGCTGCCGCTGCCCCGTCGACGACGCCGACGACTGGACGCCGCCCGAGGTGGTCGAGGGCGAGAGAGTGCCCGGCGAGCAGGTGCTGCTCGATGGCAACGCCGAGGCCGAGGGCCACGACTTCTTCTCGCTCGGCGCGTTCAGCGTCACCGACGACGGGCACCTGCTGGCGTTCGGCGTCGACACCACCGGCGACGAGCGCTTCACGATCCGCGTCAAGGACCTGCGCACCGGCGAGCTGCTGCCCGACACCGTGGAGGGCGCCCACTACGGCGCCACGTGGGCCCGCGGCGGCAGCCACCTGTTCTACACGACCGTCGACGACGCGTGGCGTCCCGACAAGGTCTGGCGCCACCGCCTCGGCGACACCGGCGACGACGCGCTCGTCTTCCACGAGGCCGACGACCGCTTCTTCACCGGCATCGGCTCCACCCGCAGCGACCGGTACCTGATGATCGCCTCGGGCTCGAAGATCACCAGCGAGTACCGGGTGCTCGAGGCGTCCGACCCCGAGGGCGAGTTCGTCGTGGTCGAGCCGCGGCGCGACGGCGTCGAGTACTCGGTCGAGCACGCGGTGGTGGGCGGCGAGGACGTCTTCCTGGTGCTCCACAACGACGGTGCCGAGAACTTCGAGCTGGCCCAGGCGCCGGTCTCCTCCCCCGGCAGCGCGAGCTGGACGACGCTCGTCCCGCACCGCGAGGACGTCCGACTCGAGGACGTCGACGCGTTCGCCGGGCAGGTCGTCCTCAGCCTGCGCCGCGAGGCGCTGAGCCGCCTGCAGGTCATCCCCCTGACCGCCGACGGGTTCGGCGAGCCGCACGAGGTCGAGCAGGACGAGGAGCTGTTCTCCATCGGCCTCGGCGGCAACGCCGAGTGGGACCCGCCCGTGCTGCGCGTCGGCTACACGTCGTTCGTCACGCCGTCGACCGTGTACGACTACGTGGTGGCCACCGGCGAGCTGCTGCTCCGCAAGCGCCAGCAGGTGCTGGGCGACTTCGACCCGTCCCGCTACGAGCAGCACCGCAGCTGGGCCACCGCCGACGACGGCACGCGCGTGCCGATCTCGGTGGTCTGCGCCAAGGACACCCCGCGCGACGGCTCGGCACCGGCGGTCGTCTACGGCTACGGCGCGTACGAGACGAGCATCGACCCCGCGTTCAGCATCGGCCGGCTCTCGCTGCTCGACCGCGGCGTCGTCTACGCCGTCGCCCACGTGCGCGGCGGGGGCGAGATGGGCCGCCGCTGGTACGACCAGGGCAAGACGCTGACCAAGCGCAACAGCTTCACCGACTTCGTCGCCTGCGCCCGCCACCTCGTCGCCGAGGGGTGGACCTCGCACGAGCGCCTCGTCGCCGAGGGCGCCAGCGCCGGTGGCCTGCTGATGGGCGCGGTCGCCAACCTCGCCCCCGAGGCGTTCTGCGGCGTGCTGGCCCAGGTGCCGTTCGTCGACGCGCTGACCAGCATCCTCGACCCGTCGCTGCCCCTCACGGTGATCGAGTGGGACGAGTGGGGCGACCCGCTCCACGACCCCGAGGTCTACGCGTACATGGCCTCCTACAGCCCGTACGACAACGTCACGAAGGCCGACTACCCGGCGATCCTGGCCGTCAGCAGCTTGCACGACACCCGCGTGCTGTACCTCGAGCCCACCAAGTGGGTGGCCCGGCTGCGCGAGCTCAACGACGGCGCCCCCCAGGTGATCCTCAAGACCGAGATGTCGGCGGGCCACGGCGGCGTCAGCGGCCGCTACGAGTCGTGGCGCGAGCGCGCCTACGAGCTCGCCTGGACCCTCGACGTCTGCGGCGCCACGGGCTGACCGGCCGTCGCGTTCCCCGCTCCCCGCTCCCCGGGCAGTTTTTAAGAACTGCCTGAGAGCGGGGACGTCGGCGACCACTCGCACGTCAGAGCAGGTACGGACACCACGCGAGGCCCGGAATCCCCGGGTGGGGCGGTGTGTTGATACCTACAGACGGCGCGGGTGCCGTCGGACGACGAAGGAGGAGGTCCCCATGGCGACGACGACCAGGACCAGGACCAGTGCACGCGATCGCAGCGAGGGCCGCGACAGCGTCGGCATGTACCTGGACGAGATCTCCCGCACCCCGCTGCTCGACGCCGAGCGCGAGGTCGAGCTCAGCCGGGCCATCGAGGCCGGCCTGCTCGCCGCCCACCTGCTCGAGGAGGGACGCATCGGACGCCGCAAGGGCGGCGCGCCGAAGTCCGCCACGCAGGAGGAGCTCGAGTGGATGGTCGAGGACGGTGAGCGCGCGATCCAGGAGTTCGTCACGGCGAACCTGCGCCTCGTCGTCTCGATCGCCCGCAAGTACGGCCGCGCGCAGATGCCGCTGCTCGACCTCGTCCAGGAGGGCAACACCGGCCTGATCCGCGCGGTCGAGAAGTTCGACTACGCGAAGGGCTTCAAGTTCTCCACCTACGCGACGTGGTGGGTGCGCCAGGCGATCACGCGCGGCATCGCGCAGCAGGCCCGCGTCGTGCGCCTCCCGGTGCACGTCGTCGAGGAGCTCAACCAGGTCGGCGCCGCGCGTCGCAACCTCGAGCGGCAGCTCGGCTACGAGCCCGACCCGGCCGAGATCGCCGAGGAGCTGGGCATGACCACCGAGCGCGTCATCGACCTGCTCGGGTGGGGACGTGACCACGTCAGCCTCGACACCCCGGTGGACGACGACGGCGACACCTCGCTCGGCGACCTCGTCGCCCGCGAGTCGCAGCCCGGACCCGACCTGGCCGTGCTCGACACCGAGTCGCGCGACCGGCTCTCCGGCCTGGTCGACCACCTCGGTGACCGCGAGGCCGACATCATCCGGGCGCGCTACGGCCTGCTCGACGGGCGCCAGCACAAGCTCGCCGACATCGGCAAGCGCCACGGCATCTCCGCCGAGCGCGTCCGTCAGCTCGAGCGCGAGGCCCTTCAGCGCCTGCGCAAGATCGCCGACCCCGACCTGGCGGCCTGACCGCGGCGCAGCCGCCACCCTGACCGACGCCGACGTCCTCCTCCCCCGGGGCCGTCGGCGTCGTCATGTCCGGGGCCGGTCAGCGCCGGAACCCACCCTCGGTGTCGAGCACCTGCCCGACCACCCAGCGACCCTCGTCCGAGACGAGCCAGGCGATCAGGCGCGCGGGGTCGTCGGGCTCGCCGAAGCGCCCGGAGGGGAACAGCGCCCGCAGACGGGCCAGCTCGGGCGAGCCGTCGGGCGGCTCGTCGAGGTACCCGGTGTTGACCGGGCCGGGGTTGACGGTGTTGAGGACGATGCCGCGGTCGGCGAGGTCGTGCGCCACCGACGCCGTGACGCCTGCCAGCGCGGCCTTGGAGGTCGCGTAGGCGATCTCGGTGGGCATGGGCCCCAGCTGCTGCCCCGACGTCATCCAGACGACGCGGCCCCCGTCGCGTCCGTCGTGCTGCGCGGCGAAGGCCCGCGTCAGGAGCAGGGTCGCGCGGGTGTTGACCTGCCAGTGGCCGTCGAGCATCGCCGCCGTGACGTCGGCGAGCGGGCCGTCACCGCCGCTGCGGGCGTGGTTGCAGACGAGGACGTCGAGGTGGCCGAGCGCGGTGGCGGCCGCGTCGACGAGGTGGTCGGCCGCGTCGGGGTCGGCGAGGTCGACGCCGAGGTGGTCGAGGCGTGCGTCGCCGACGAGCCGCCCGCGCAGCTCGTCCAGCAGCGCGTCGAGGTCGTCGGCGCCCCACGGCTGGTCGGCGTCATGGGCGACGTGGTGGTGCACGAACAGGCCGGCCCCCATCGACGCCAGCCGGCTCGCCACCGCGAACCCGATGCCGCGCCTGCGGCTCACCCCCGTGACGAGCGCGGTGCGTCCGGTGAGCGGGAGGTGGTCGGTCATGGGCGCAGCGTAGGGGGGCGCTGGTCGTCCGCTTTTCAGCCCGCCCGGTCGTCCCCCTCGGGCCGGCGGTGGGTATGCCCCCACGTTCGGGCCGATCCTGGGGGCATGCCCACCGCCAGGTGGGTGGGCCACCACCGGCGGTGGCTGAGCCACCACGATCCGGTCCGAAGTGGTGGGTGAGGCACCTCCCCACCGCGCCGGCCCCGTCGCGTCGTGGTTAGGGCACCGCCGGGGCGCGGGAGAGGCGGCGAGGACGTCCTGGGGCCCGGGCACCGCGGTCCACCTCGGGCCGGCGGTGAGTACGGCCCCACGTTCGGGCCGATCCTGGGGGCATACCCACCGCCAGGTGGCTGGCCCACCACCGGCGGTGCCTGAGCCACCACGATCCGGTCCGAGGTGGTGGC
>NZ_JBMGQR010000034.1:0-43688 GCF_049059935.1 Solicola agrisoli
GCCGAGGACTGGGACGCTGAGGTACTCGTCGACGCCTTGAGCGGCGGCCCGGCCCTGTTGCGCGTACTGGACGCGCTCGACCTGAGCTTCAGCGACACCGAGCCTTCAGAGTTTCCAGTCAGGCAGCAGGTGGCCCGCCAGATGGCCGAACAAGCCGCCGGGTATGCGCGCAGTCACCTCCTTGCCCAAGATGTGGCCGCGGATGACGGCGCATACTCGGCGCTGTCATTTGTCCGGCGCTACGGAAACGCCGACGGGTTTCGCACCTGGGTGGTGGACTCAATCGAGAACAGCCGGTTCTCCGCAGAGACCCTCGCGTCTCGGCTGGTGTCGACGAAGTGGCTGCTGGGAACAGATGCGGCACCAGAACTGGGCGAACTGGACCAAGAACTGTTCGCCCAGTTCGCCCCAGAAGACGATCCGTTGTATCGAACTGATGTCGACCCCGATGTCGACCCACGTAATCTGACGTGGCAGAACCGTCGCCGGTACGTGCGTGGCAGAGTCAGACCTCCCCGACCAACCTGAGCTGGCGGTCGCACCGCCGGACCGAGAGGGCTGGGCGTCGGCCTATTCCTCACCGTATGCGAGTCCGTTGGATCGACTGTCGGCGACGTGTCGCGTTAGATGATCGGGACCAGGCAAGCCAGCCAGACGCGCCAATCGAGCGGGTTCGCTTAACGATCGTCACGCGGGCTCGCTGAACCCCGCCGTGGGTCAGGTTCCTTGGTCATCGGTATCGAAGCTCAGCCAGACGTCTGGGGGCAGATCCGGTTTCCCAGGAACGGGCCGGCGCTCCTCGGTCACCTCGTTGAACCCAGAGTTGGACCAGCGACGCCAAAACCTTGCGGCCGTCGGATTCTCCTCTTGGAACGCAATGCTCCAGCGGCCAGGGAACCTATTCGTGAGTTCGGTGGCCAACCACCAGCCGAGCCCACTCGCTCGTGCCCCACGAGCCACGAAGAACGCGCGAACCCTTTTCGGCTGGCCCTCTCCCAAGCCCGCCACCAACGCAAAACCAGCAGGCACCCCACTAAGTCGGGTCAGACACACCGCGGCGGAGTCATCAGTCCAAGCCTCATCCAGCCAGCTCGACTTGAAGCGTCCCATCGCATCGGGCATCGTCCGGCGGAACTCTGACAAGTCGTAGGCGTAGAGCTGCCACAGTGACTCGACGACCCGCTGGTCAACGCCTCCCGCCACAACGAGCGACACGGTGCGATCCATGACGCAGATGTTGGCAGACCGACCGAACCGAGTCGAAGCGCCATGCAGATCGCGTGACCACGACGAGAACGGTGACCGCTCAGCGATTCCCTGCGAGCCGATGGCGAGGTTCGGCTGGTGAGCAGCGGGTAAGCGGCGTCGGGAGGCGTTCCCCGAAGGGGGTTTCGGTGTCGGCTCGTGCTCAGTCCAGGTGACGGGTGTCGTTCAGGCGTGTCACTGCACGGTTGTGGAAGTAGGCGTCTTCGACGAGGTGGGTGATGCTGCCTGCGCTGACTCTGAAGTTCACCACGTCGAGGCTGGTGATTGGCATGCCGATCCAGTGAGCGATGACTAACGTGGCGGTGCCGCCATGGGTAACAACCACCTTCTGCGGCGCCGGATCGGACATCAGTCGATCCATACCCGCGTACACGCGGCGCGCCCACTGCGCCTTGGTCTCGGCGCCGGGCACGCCTTCATCGTGGTCCATCCGCTCACCGTGGCGGGGTGGTGGAATGAACCGGGCCCGGAACCATGCATCAGGTCGGCCTTCGCCCTCACCGTAGGACTTCTCTCGAAGTTCGAACAGCGTCTGGACCTCGAGGCCCGTTTCAACCGAGATCGCTTCCGCGGTTTGAGTGGTGCGTCGCAGATCAGAACTGTAAAGCGCGGCGTCCTCGCCGATTTGCTCGCGGATGGCAACGGCGATCTGGCGCGCCTGCTTGAGACCTCGCTCGGTCAGGTGCGAATCAAACCAACCGCCGACACGATCCTCGACGTGGTGCGAAGCCTGGGGGTGGGTCACCATCAGGAGTTCACTCACCGGGTTATCCAAACAGACCAGCGTCAGATCGAGTTGTAGGCGACGGAGTGAACGGTGCTTCTCGCATCCCGCGTGACGATCGTCTACCGGCGCGTGAGCGGTCTTAGATCGATGGACTGGGTCGTTGTGTGCTCGTTGCTGAGCAGGCTCAGTGCGGCCTGAGGTGCGTGCTGAGGGCGTGGGTCAGTGTGCGGCGTCGTATGCGTCGTGCACGTTCTTGGGGATGCGGCCGCGGGCGGGGACGTCGTGACCATTCGCTTCTGCCCACGTGCGGATGTCGGCGGTGTTGGTGCTGTTCTTGGCCGGCGAGGTCTTGCGGGTGGTGGCCTTGGTGCCGCGGCGGCCGTTGGCGGTGTACTCGGCGAGGGCATCGCGCAGGGTGAGAGCCTCGTCGTCGGTGAGATCGATCTCGTAGGTGGTGCCGTCGAGGCCGAACTGGATGGTGGGGGTGTCTGTGTCGATGGGGTTGCCGGACAGGTCGGAGGTGTAGTGGATGACGGTGTTCTGTGCCATGGGGCGAAACCTACCGACGTTTGAGGTCCTCACGGGTGGCGTGCCAGGCGGCGTCGAGTGTGTGGGTGTCGGTGTTGAGGGCGTGGGCCCATTGGTCGGGTCGGGTGATGGGGGCGGCGCCGCGCAGGGTGCCTCCGATGGTGTTGGCGGTGAGATTGAGCTTGGTGGCGAGCTGGGCGACGGTGAGGCCGGCGTGCCATCGCAGCTCGTGCATCCGGGGCGGGTCCTGTAGTGGGGCGAGGTCGGTGGTGGCGACGTCGAGCGCGGCTGCGAGCGCGACCAGGTTCGCGGGTGTGGGGGCGTTGTTGGAGATGTAGCTGCGCACGGTGGCCACGTGGATGTCGGCGTCCATCGCGACCTGCTCGAGGGTGCGGCCGCGGTCGGCTCGGATCTGCTGGAACAGGTCCGGCCGCCAGGTAGTGAGTGTGAGTCGGGGCATGTCGTCTCCTGGGTGGGGATCGTTCGTGGTGGCAGTTGAGGTCGCCGAAGTCGCTCGCAGACCTACAGCCCACGCGCGGTCTGGGCGTCGTCCGGCGTCGCGGTCTCCTCGGTGCTGGTGGTCCTGGTTCGGCGGTTCGGTCCGCGCGGTCCGCGTCGCGTCTTACCCGGTGCGGCGAGTCCGACCTTGCGGAGTTCGTCGGGTGTCCAGCCGGCCTTGATGGCGGCGTCGTAGGCGGCCTTGTCGGCGGCCTCGGCGGTGCGCAGCTGCTCGGCCTGGGCGGCGACGTCGGCGCGGGCCCTGGCGAGGGTGCGGACGGCGTCGACGCGGGTGTCGAGGAGCTCTTTGGCTGCGTTCTCGATGGTCTGCAGGTCGAGGTCGGTGCTCATTCGGTCGCCTCCTGGTTTGTCCGGTTGGTGTGGGTTGGGAGTATGTCGCTCTCAGCGCCGGGTTCGGTGCTCCGGTCGTTGCTGGTGATGTCGCCATTCGCACAGCGCGGCGGGGGAGTAGCGGACCGTCTGGGTGTCGAAGCGGCTGTGCCGCGGCCCGGTTCCGTCGCGTCGCACCTGCTCGAGGTCGTCGACGCTCAGCCCGAGGCGGGCGGCGGCCTGGTCGGGGGTGAGCATCGGGGCCAGTGGCGCGGTCATGCGCTCGCCGCCAGGTCGTCACGGCCGGTGCTGGGGCGCGGGTTCTTGGTGACGTCGACCGTTGCGTGTGCGAGCGATGCGCCGACGACGTCGGCCACCACGGTGTCGGCGTAGCGGGTCTGGCCGTCACGTTCGTAAGTGTCGGTCCGGGCGTGCCAGACCACGACCAGCTGGGTGCCGGCGGTGAGCGTGGCGAGGTTCTCTGCGAGCCGGCGCCAGGCCTTGGCCCGGTGGCGCGTCGGTGTGGCGTCACGCCAGTGGTCGTCGGTGCCTGGGACCCGCACCCGCCGGTTGGCCAGCACCACGGCGGTGGTCACTGCGGTGCCGTTGGGCGTGAACTGCAGCTGCGGGTCGGCGGCCAGGTTCGGGTGGATGGTGACGGTGTTCAGGGTCATCGTGTGCTCCTCGTGTCGGTGGTGCTCTGGTAGGTGTTTGTCCCCGGTTGGGGTCTCGTCGTCGGCCTCCAGGCGGTCCCCAGCACAGGGGTGCTGCCTGAGGGCGCGCCTGCGGCGCCGTGACCGTTTTTCCTCCGGCTCCCGATGAAGTCCGCCCATGCCGATCACCAGGTGCGCAGGGGTGACCCGCAGGGTCATCGCGCAGCGACGCGAAGCGCCCTTGCGCTCCTGGGGATCGGCATCAAGATGGGCGGCTCGGGAGCAGGAGGATTCACCAACAACTGCGTGCCCGAAGGGCACTTGTCCTCGCGAGACGGGGAGGCCCCCCGCCACACTGCTAGCGGAACGTGGCGGGAAGCAAGCTAAGGTACGAGGTGCCCTGGTACCCGTCATCCCTGGACCTGGCGGTCCCGGGCTGTCACACTGGGGTGTGGAACTGCCCTGGCGGGCTCGCTGCGCTGGGCTGAAGACGGGACGAGTGACGAGGGGCCAAGAGATGACCGACGAGCCGCAGACGGGCGCTGAGGCCGCACCGCCTGGCCGTCGGCGGTTGGGTGTGCCGCAGGTGCGCAAGCCGGGGTCGCCGCGCACGATCGTGCACAAGGTGAAGGTGACCGAGGACCAGGAGTACCGCCTGGTCGTGAAGGCCGCTGAGCGCGACATCACGGTGTCGCGGTTGCTGGTCGAGTCCGCTCTGTCGGGTGGATCGGAGGCAGCGAAGACCAAGGCCGTGCTGGCCAGTGAGCTGTTTCGGGTGGTGCGGTTGCTGGGGAAGGTGTCGGTGAACATCAACCAGATCGCGCGGGCGACGAACGCGACGCTGGAGACCCAGCCCGATACCGCGCCGGCGATTCAGGCGCTGGGCCGCGTCTGTGACCGGTTGACGCAATTGCTCGAGGACATGGACCACCCTGTCGGTGACATCTACTCGGGCTTCCCGGGTGACACCGGTCAGCGTCCGAGCGCGTCGTCTGGCGGTGGCATGTCGTGATACCGAACGTGGTCAAGGGAGGCGACATGCGGGGCCTGGTGCAGTACCTCGCGGGGCCCGGCAAGGCGAACGAGCACGACAACCCGCACGTGGTATCCGGTGACGTCCACCTGATGGCCTGGTACGGCAACGAGCAGCTGGACCGGGCCGGCGCGAACGACATCGCGGACTATCTCGACAAGCCCCGGGTGACGTTCGGTACCGAGGTCAGGTCGCAGGTCACGGCGCTCGACCCGGTGACCGAGCGCAAGACGGTGATGGGCTACCGGGACCAGCACGTGTGGCACTGCTCGCTGTCGCTGGCGGCCGACGAGGGCGCGTTGTCCGAGGAGAAGTGGGATCAGGTCGCGCGCGACTTCATGGACCAGATGGGGTTCACCGAGGAGGGGTCGGGCAAGTCGCCGGCCAGGTGGGTCGCGATCCACCACGGCGCGTCCGCGAAGGGCAACGACCACATTCACATCGCGGCGTCGGCGGTGCGTGAGGACGGCACCCGGTGGGGTGGGGAGTACCTGGACTACAAGCGCGCCCAGGACGCGTGCCGGGAGATCGAGAAGGCCCACGGGCTGCGCACCGTCGCCGGCCGCGAAGCTGGTTTGTCGGTGCGTGGCGAGAAGGCCGCCGAGCGCGCTGCGGCCGAGCGTGCCGGGATGACGAACACCGCACCGGTCGAGCTCGCACACCGCGTCCGCGCTGCGGCCGTGGCATCGGCCGACGAGGCCGAGTGGGTCCGCCGAGTGCGCGCCTCGGGTGTGGTCGTGAAGCCGTACTACGCCAAGGGCACCACCGACGTCGTCACCGGCTACAAGGCGGCACTGAAGCCCGCCGAGTACAACGACAAGCTCGTGTTCTACGGAGGCGGACGCCTGGGCAAGGACCTGTCGCTGCCACGCATCCGCGAGGGCTTCGAGACACCCACGCTCGAGCAGGCCGACGCAGCGTCGGCCGAGTGGTCGGCGGCCGCGAGGGGTCAGGCCCCGGCCGCTCAATCTGGCCGCGAGCACGCGCAGCTGGCCGGGTCGGCGTCGCTCGAGGCGTCCAAGCGGTTGGCGGCGTTCAACGACCGCCTGGCGCGCATCGAACCGGGCGACGATCTGGCATGGGCCGACGCGGCACGCGACGTCTCGGGGGCGCTGTCGGCGTGGGCCAGGTTCGACACCGACAACCGCGACGAGCTGAACGCGGCGGCGCGTCAGGTGGCGCGCTCGGCGCAGGTGAGCAGACGTGCGACCAGCCCCCGCCCACGCGACAAGGCGTCCGCGATGGGTGCTGCGTTTGTGCTGATGCAAGCACGCACCGACGGCAAAGGAACGGTCGCTGGCATGCTGCTAATGAAGCAGCTGGTCGCGACCGCGACGGCGCTGCGTGACCGCCAGGCGGCCGCCCGGCAGATGGCCGAGGCGCGCGCGACTCACGCCCGAGCGGTGCAGCGACTGGCGATGGTGCCGATGGCCGGGTACGGCGACGAGCGCAGCGTCGTGGACACGTCCGACGTCGAGCGGGACGTCGCGCTCGGACAGCGACTCCAGGCCGCTGGACGGGGTACACCGCGCCCCGGCAGCCAGGCACCTGTGGTGGGCACACCGAGCGTCGACGGAGCACCGGACCCGCTGCCCAGGACACCTGGTCAGCGCCCCGGTTCACGCGCACCTGGTGCGGGTAGAAAGCCTGATGGGTACGACCGATGAAGGGGGCAGGCGATGGCTGACGATGTGGTGGACGAGGTCCAAGGCGTCTCGATGTTGACGCTCACGAGCGCAGCGCGGGTGACCGAGACGCTGCTGCGATCGTCACAGGACCGCGCGCTCCACCAGGCGCAGGAACAGCGGGAGGCGTCGGACGAGGCCCGGGAGCGTTACGAGGCTCAGGCGCGCGTGGCCGAGCAGACCTACCGCCGCGCCGCCGAGCCGGACTTCGCGCGCGAGCAGACCCAGGACGTCGTCGTGAAGGCCTGGCACGGGGCGCAGAACTGGAAGGACCTCGAGCCCGAGCGGTTCGGCGCGTACGCCGACCGGATCAACGACAACATCCGTACCGAGTACGGCGTCGACCTGGCCGACACCGCCGACCGGCTCGGAGACCGGACGATGGCCGCGGACCTCGGTGAGATGAAGATCCAGCAAGCGCGCGGCGTCGACGAGGACGAGCCGAAGCTCGACGTCGATCAGGCCGCAGACCTTGAGGCCGACCCCGGTGTCACCACCGGCATGGAGTGGGACAGCCAGACCGCGCGAGACGCGCGCGATGCGCAGCTCGACCACCCCGACGTGCCCGACGACATCCGGGCAGCTGCGCGTGTGGTCGACCACCAACGAGGAACAGACCCAGCTCTTGCGGCCAGCGCCGGCACGGGCCCCGAAGATGCAAAGGCCCGGAACGTTTCGCGCGGCCGGGGCCGTGGACGCGTCAGAAACCTAGGAAGATAGTGCCTGCTGACCTTGGGCCAGGCTGCGCTCTGTGAACTCCCATCCACGGCCTCGGTCGGGGGTGGGACTTGCGCAAGGCCAGCTGCGCGAGACCGTGGCTGCCATTAGCAACCCCGCCCGGAATCAATGGTCGGTCACCGGCGTATGCGTAGACGATCAGTTCGTGATGTTGGCTTGGACGGCCTGCTCGATGTACACGTTGGTGCTCTGCCGCATGCTGGCCTCGTAGGTGTTGCGACGCCAGTTGTCGAACCAGTCGGGAACGCTCGCATTGCCGGCCCGCATGGACAAGATTCGATCCTGGATGTCGCGGCAGTCAGCGATGCTCAAGGTCGCCGGGTCGACGAGCGCCCCCTCCCAAGCCTGACGGACCTTGGCCTCGGCCTTTTCCTTGTCATCCGCGCTCGTGCGGTGGTCCCGACTGAGTTCGAAGACGCCCTGGACCGGTGCTAGCAGGGGAAGGACCACTAGCAGACCGTCATCCACAAGCCACCCGATGAGCACGGTGACGGCGACGAGGGCAAGAAGAATTACGATCAGGAACGCCGAGTACTGGCGATGGGATGCGGTGCCCCAGCCGAGATTGCTGCGCTGGCAGACCAGGATGTCGAACGGGCGAGGAAGGGGTCCCGTTCGCGGATACCACCGCGCCATGCGCTCGCCCTCGTAGCGCTCAGCGGCCTCGGCGACCGTGGTGGCCGAGGGATGGTCCACCGCGCTCGGCTTCCAGGGAAGGTCGTACACGTAGCAGTCGAACTCCTCTTGGGTGGCGACCGCATCGTTGCGACGTCGTCGCTCGGGCACGAACGCCAGCACCGACCAGAGGAAACTCACCACGACACCGGCCACGCCGATCACGGTTCGAGCGTCGGGAAGGGCGAGTCCGAGAAGTACGGATAGCCCGGCGAGCGCTGCGGTGACGGGTAGGCGGAGCTTGCGGATGTTCTCGGCGTCGCTGTACAGCCGGGATTGAGCCTTGAGGAACCGCTGTGCGTGCGGCGTCTCTTGACGCTGGTTGATCGGTCCGGGGTCGTACTTCTCTGCTTCGTCGTCCGTGGTCGGGTCGTCGTCCGACGGTTCCGCTGTCATCAGCCCGGCATCCTAGAGCCGAACAAGGTCTTCCATTTGGCGACCGCCGCGCGTTCTTGACCCTCGTTCTCTAGGAGGATGGCTTCCTCGGCGACCGCATGCCAGGTGCGGAACGCGTTCTGGTGCGCGGTGCGCTCCCAGGGCTGTGCGCTGCCGTTGACGTCCGGTCCGAGCCCTGCCGGGTCGGGCCAGTCCTCAAGGGCGGCGTCGACCGCGGCCGCAAGGAAGAATCGGACCTCGTCCTGGTACCGCCCGAGCGGTGCCTGGACGAGGTCGAGGGCCATGACCTCGATCAGGAACGACGGCGAGATGGGCTCGCCAGCCTCCCGGTTCATCCCTTTGATCATCTTTACCAGGGGTACGAACTTGCTTCCGCACGCCTGGTTCTTGGCGCTGACCATCTCTGCGTGCTTGTTCGGGTTGGTCTCCATCCAGCCAGCGCCATTGGGGATCTTGTAACCCTCGGCGGTGCCGAACGCCGGCGCGACCTCGTAGGAGGCCACGTCCTCCCCGGCGTAGGCGACGGTCACGACTGTCTCGTCCGTGGAGACATCGCTCCACTTGGTGCCCAGTACCTCTGCGAGCGCGTCAACTGCGGCCGTCCCCGACCCCGAGGCCAAGTCGCCCTGGTCGCCCTCAGGGTCGATGACGACGAACAGGTCGACGTCCTTAAGCTTCTTGGTCTTGGTGTGCCGGTCGTAGCTGCCGGTGAGAAAGTCGGCGCTGAGGCTCCAGCGCGTGCGGATGTGGTCGCGGATGAGAACGTGACGGCTTTGGGCGAGCTTCTGCTCCGCGGCGGTGATCTCGAGATTGGTCTTCAGGCCGGCGAATGCGTCGTCGATGAGAGTCATGGATGGCTCAATTCAGCTGTGGATGCGGGTGGTGGCGGTCGCGTCCGGGCCGCCTGCGAGCGTTCCGACGGTGCGGCTGCGTAGACCGGAGGTGGAGGCCTTGCTGCCGGGGCTCCAGCCGGCCTGGGGGGAGTGCCAGTGGCTGTTGAAAGAGCAGAACAAGCGGTACGTCGTGCCGGCGGGGACCTCATCAAGCTTCGCCATGTACTTGAGCAGCGAGGCGTTGTCGGCGACGAACTTCCGGTCGCCGACACCCCCATTTGTGTAGCTGACGTCGAAGTCGAAGACGGGCTTGACGACGCCATCGGGCCGGTGGCACTCCAGTGCGACCGTCTTGAGGGTTCCTTCCTCGATCCACGCGCTGATGGCAGCGCAGTCCTGGGTCCAGTCGCTGTAGAAGCGGTTCGTGTTGATCTTCAGCGCGGCGAGGATGTCGCCGACGGAGGACATGATGACGTCCGACAGGTGGTTCGCGGTGTGCGTCCGCGTCAGAGCGTGCACGCCGACAGATGAGCTCGTCATGGCTGCCTCACATCCGCCGCAGAGCAGCAGGGTCGATGGTGTACGACCGCGAGGCGGTTGCCGAGGCCGACTCGGTCGCTGCCGGCGGCTTGCCGGAGATGAGGTGAGCGTCGTCCGAGCAGGCTGCACCGACGATCTCTCGCAGGTGCAGAGGCGACGGGACATACAGACGCCACGCCTCCGGCGCGCTTCCCGCTCCGGGTAGCGGGTTGAGGTGCTCTTCAATCGCAAAAGCGTCGTCGCCCCGCACCGCGAAGATGTTGACGTTGAGGTCGCCGGCGACTAGCACGAGCGCGTTGGTTGCCAGGTAGCCGCTGGCGATCAGGGACGGGACGACGCCGTCCAGCGGCGCTAGGGCTGCCCGGACCGAGGAGTCGGGCACCTGTGAACTCTTCTCGAGGCTGTCGGCGAGCAGGGTCTTCACCACGTTCCACGCCTCACCCGCCGGCCGGACGGGCGACGCCGCGATCTTGCGGGTGCGTTCCATCTCAGCCCACCTCCGTCTTCGCCGTGTGGGCCGCCATGACCCGCTCTGCAGCGACTCGCAGGTCCGCGAGCGTGAGCTTGTTCGGGTCCAGGGTCGTCTCCGTGCGGGCGAGCATGGCCGTCGAGACGAGCTTGCGCAGACCACGTCCGTCGATTCCCTCGAGCTTGCCTGCAACCTTGGCCAGGCCAGAGTCCTTGGCTAGACGACCCAGCGCCGGGTAGGCGGCACTGAAATCAGTAAGCGTGGCAGCCAGAATCGCCTGGACAGCGTCCTTGGTTGGCAGCGGCACGGTCACCACGATGTCGGCGCGAGACACGAACGCCTCGTCGAGCGCCTCGATGAAGTTGCTGGTCGCCACGGTGAAGACGTGCGGCGCGCATGCCGCGACGTCGTCCAGCGCAGTCAGAACGGCGTCGGTCGCACGGTGCACATCGGCCGGGTTGGCCTGCAGGGACGCGGCGCCGCGGGCGACGGCCATGGATTCGACCTCGTCGAGCAGCACGATGGTCGGGGTGCCGTCCGCGGCGAGGTCCGGGATGTGTTCGGCGAGCAGGCGGGAGACGCGCTGCTGGCTCTGGCCGTGCTCGGCGCTCATCAGGCCGTGGGGGTTGACCTCAATGAATCGGGCCTTGTCGTCGCCGACTAGTGCGGCGACCTGCTGGGCAAGGCCACGCGCGAGCGTGGTCTTCCCGGTGCCCGGCGGGCCGGTCAGCAAAGCGAGCCCGTGCAGGGCGGTGGCGTGGAAAGGCAGTCTGGTGCGCAGATTCAACCCGAGCGCGACCGAGCGGACGAGCTGCTGCTTGATGTCGGCGTCGACGATGATCGACTTCCACATGCCGTCGTACCGGCTATCGGGGACCATATCGTTGCGCACGACGCACTCAGCGATATCCATGGGTCACCCCCGTGAGGGTGTCGAACATCGGCGGGCAGAACTGGGGCCGCAGAGGACCAAAAGAGATCAGGATTCTCATGGGTTTCCTTGGTTTCGGAAGCGAGGTTGCTCCGCGAAGGTCCAAGAACCGGTGATGTTGATCTCGGTCAGAAAAGCGCGTAGGGGTACGCAACTGCTGGCGGTAGTCCTACACTGGCAAGCGACCAAGCATCACCATGTAGGCCCTGGATCAGACATCACGTCGACTCCGGGGCCTTCGTGCGTCTTGGACTCTGAAATTTTTGACTGCTACACCACGGTGGGTGACGAGTCCATTCTGACACCTGGCACCGACGGAGTTGCAGAAGTAATCACAACACTGTAGTTATCCACAGCCTACCTGATAGCTCCGGCAGGTCACCACTAGATCTGGACGTAGGCAAGGCGTTAAGCCCCACATATTCGGAGACGGCCCTCTGCCCACTCAGATCAATTCGCGTTCAGGCCCCGGGCCGAAGTCACACGAGTCCCTGCGATCACAGACGCCCCAACTTTTCCACAGGCCCGTTACCAAATCGTTACATAAATGTCTGGATTGTCAGGTGGTCGAGACCATGCGCGTGCGCGTCGGTCCCAGGGCGTTCTCTCAGGCGCCGGTTCTCTGGTGCTGTCGGAGCTGTGCTGGCGCGCTGTGAGTGGGCAAGGTGACGAACGGCGTGTGTGTGGTGTCGTCGCAGCTGCGAAAGGTGCCTTCTGTGTCGGTGAGGGCGGTCATGGTGGGTTCGGCGTGGTTGATCCACCAGACGGACATGCCGGTACCGGGTGTGAGTCGCAGGGTCTCGAAGGCCTGCCAGAGCGCGTCGAGCCGAGACAGTGCCTCGGGGTGCCGGTACCACTGGGCGCACCACCGGAAGTCGGTTCGCTGGCGCTTGACGGGCCGGCCGTAGACGTACGCCAGGTACTCGTCGACGAACGAGTACACGTCGGAGAAGTGGTTGACCGGCTCGCCGTCGGCGGGTGCTGGCACGTCGTCCCGCTGCGGTGGTCCTGGGACGGTGAGGCCGTCGTCGAGGCTCATCGCTCGATCGGTCCGACGTCCCACGGCGACCGCGCCGGGGTGGGGCCGGCGGTCGGGTCGACCACGGCGGCGACCGCGGCCGGGCGGCGCCGGGCACGCACGGGATCATGCTGCTCGAGCGAGGCCTCGACCCGGGCACGCAGGTCCTTGGTCTGCTTGAACCAAGGGACCACCTTGACCAGGGCCGGACGGATGCCCGACCCGATCACCACGGCGCGGCCGCGGGGAAGTGCGCCGAGCTCTGAGACGGTCAAGACCGGCTTGTCGGTCACGCTCCTCGAGCGGGACCGGCCGCCGCGGCCGGTCGACGTCGAACCGGTCTGGTGCTCGTAGGTGCCGATCAGGTCCGACATCTGGCGCAGAAGCTCGGTGTTGTAGACCCCGCCGCCGTAGATCTTCACATTCGCGGTCGACCAGAGCTTGTTCCAGCCGTGCTTGCCCCAGATCTCCTCGGCCTGGTCCGGCGACTGCAGGACGGTCATCAAGATGATGCCGCGCGAGCCGTAGTGGGAGTACTTGGAGTCCAGCTCGGTGAGACGGCAGACGTTCGCGGCCTCGTCGAGCAGCCCGACCAACGGGACCGGCATGCGTCCCTCCTCGGTGGCGTACTCCTCCGCCGCGTCGAACACCGCCATCGTGAGCGCGCCGACCAGCGGTCCGGCCGAGCCGTTGCCGTCCTTGGACAGCGCGTAGAGGGTGTCGGTGGAACGCACGTAGGTGTGCGGGTCGAAGCGTTGTGCGCGGGCGTCGGCCGGGGGTGTCACCCAGGCCATCATCCGCCGATTGGTGCAGAAGCTCATCACCTGCTGCGCGGTGCCGTAGACGCCGTCGCGCTGGCGGTCCGACAGGTGCGCCTTGGCGTACAGGTCGTCGGCCTGAGTGGGATAGCCGTGGTTGCGTAGTGTGTCGACGGGGTGCTCGTCAGTCGGCGTGACGAGCCAGGAATACACGGTGGGCAATGTTCGACGCTCGCAGGCCGCCGCGAGGAGCAGGTTCGCGATCAGCGACACCGCGGCGTCGTCGAAGTACGGAGTCTTGTGCCCCGGCGTGCGGGTCGACTCGGCGATCTGGCGGGCCATCCGTTCGGCGCGGGACTCATCGGTGACGTACGTCAACGGGTTCCACCAGCAGCCCACCGGCTCGTCGGCGACGCCCTGGGGATCGAACACCCACACCTGGCCGATCTGCGCCCGGGCGCCGCGGGTGTGGTCCAGGACGCCGCGCTTGTTCTCCGTAATCAGGCACGCGCCGGGCGCGGCGAGCGCGAGCGGGATCGTGTACGACGACGACTTCATGGTCCTCGGGCCGGCCATCAGGACGATCATGTCTTCCCAGGAGGACCAGAACCGGGCCTTGGACGGCAGGTGCAGCCCGAGCGGGAGACCGATGCCGGTCTGGCTCGGTGCGACGACGAGGCCGGCGGCCTTCTTGGTGGTCGACTTGTGGGTGTAGGCGTCGATCTCGCGGCGGGTGGCCATGTGGCGGGCTGCGGCGTCGATCGGCACCGGGCGGCCACGGACGAGCGCCACGGCCAGTGCGACGAGCGCGACTACGAGCAGCACGGCGACGCCCGTGCCCACCGCGATGATCGTGGTCGCGGTGGTCCAGGCCAGGTCGCCGGAGGCGAGCCCGATCGCGATGTTGGCCGGGTTGACCGGCGGGTCCTGTCCGGTCCAGGACAGAGCCGCATAGGTGACGGCCCAGCCGGTCAGGCCGAGCACGATGGCGCCGCCGATGAGGAAGGCCTCGTCGTTGGTGCCGGTCGGGGTGCTGCTGGCGGGTCGGACCATCGGTGCGCTCCTGGGTGGGGTCAGGTGGTGCGGGGGCGGCCGGTGAACTGCTTGCGGGCGATGCGCCACCGGGCGGGGGAGTAGTCGCCGTTGGTGCACAGTGCGGTCAGGTGAGCCGCGCAGCTGGCATCGCCGTGCTCGTCGAGCAGGGCTGCGGGGGTGAAGCGGTCGGTGTTGAGGATCCAGCCGCTGACCAGGCGCCGGCGGTCGGCCTTGGTGGTGTGGTCCGGTGAGGCCTGGGCGGCCTTCTCCAGCAGCCGCAGCAGGGAGGTCGCTTCGGCCTCGAGAAACGTGAGGTGCTGGTTGGTCGTCACGGGCCCAGTGTTTCTGGTGCAGGGGAGGAGAAGTGGGCGCCGGCGATCCAGCGGGTGTTGGTGTCGTGCATGGCGAGCTCGGCGCCGGTGAGCTTGACCTGGGTCTGGATGCCGGCGCGTTCGCCCACCTTGATCAGGACCTTCCCGGCCCCTGGTGGGGGTGCGGGGCGGGTGATGCCGGTGAGGGGGTCGCGGATCATCGGCTGCTTCCACCCGGCCGGGGTCGACCAGGACGCCACGGTGCGCATCTCGACCTCGGACATGCGCTTGACCTCGGACAGTGCCCGCAGGTCGTCCATCGCCAGGCCGGCGGTGACAACGATCGAGGAGCGCTCGGCGAAGCCGCGGGCCTTGCGGGCGTCGGCCGCCGACGTCATCGACTCCATGTCCTTGAGGGAGTGGGTGATGAAGATGTTGCCCACGCCGTCGTTGCGGTTCAGGCGGGTGAGGCCGTCGAGCTTGTCGACCAGGCCGGCGCCCTCGATGCGCAGCATCTCCCACATCTCGTCCATCACCATCAGGTAGTGCTTCTGCGGTGCCTTCCCGGCCTCGGCCAGCGCGTTGGCGGCCTCGACCGAGGCGTAGCCCTCGGACCAGGTGGCGAGCATGATCGCGGCCTTCACGTCGTCTGAGTGCCGGCGGATCGCGGACACGTCGACGACCACGCCGGGGGCGTCGAGGTCGATCCTGTTGGTGGTCTGACCGGAGAAGGTGCGCCCGATCGCGCCGTCCAGGAGCGCCTCGAGCGACCTGGCGAGGCGCTTGGTCGAGGACAGGAACTCGGCCCGGTCGCCGGCGAGCGCGGCCCGGATCATCTGGTCGTCGGGGTTGACCATCAGGCGGGCCAGGTCAGGCAGCGTCGGCGGCAGCTGGCCGGCGGCGCGGTGCGCGGTGACGAGCTGACGGATGCCGCGGGTGACGAGGGTGTTCTCCCAGTCCTCGAGCGGCTGGCGGCGGACGATCTGCACCAGGGCGGTCACCAGGGTGACCGACCGGTCGATCGCCTGCTCGCGCAGGACGTCGCCGGCCTCGCCGCCGATGCGGTCGGCGGCGTCGCCCATCGCGCCGGGGTCCAGGACGTTGATGCGCTCAGTGTCGCCGACGCGGATTACCGAACCGCCGATCGCGCGGATGACCTGGACGTACTCGGCCTTCATGTCGCCCAGGACGAGCGGAGTGACGCCCTGGTCGGCCAGGCCGAGGATCTGACGGACGGTCCACGACGACTTGCCCAGTCCCTGCAAACCAAGGACGAGCATCGAGGGTGAGGAGATCAGGCCGTGACGGAAGAAGTTGATCGGGTCGCAGCACACGGTGGTGCCGGTGGTCAGGTCGTGACCGACCGGGACGCCGACCACCGGGCGGCCTGAGCCGCCGGAGAAGGGCCACAGGCCGCAGACCTGGACGGAGGTGCCGCGGTAGGACGGCGGGACGGGTAGGACGTTCCAGGCGCCGCCACCGGCGCCGCGCCACCCACGCGGACCCATCGAACCACCCAGGCCCACCGACCCGCCAGCGCCGCGACTCTTGTCGGTCTTGGGTGCCGTCGATGGTGCCGGCGTCGGCGCGAGGTCGGCGCGGCGCCGTCCGAGCCGTGCGAGTCCGAGCTTGGGGCGCGGGGGACTGAGGGTCATGTGCGGCCGCCTTAGAGGTAGTCGCGGACGTGGGCGGGGACCTGGGTGTGGGCCCAGGGCACGAACCCGACCGGCAGGGTGGTCGCGAACGCCGCCGCCTGCGATCCGTAGCAGCGGCGCAGTCGCAGCGGCACCGTGCCGGCGCGGGACTCCACGGTGGAGACGGCCTGGACCAGGTCGTCAGGGTCGGACACCGTGGCGGTGACCATGACCGAGAAGCGGACCAGCGCGGCGCCGGTGGCGACCTCCTCGCGGGCCTGCTCGGTGGCGCGAATCTGGGCCTTGGCGGAAGCGGTGGGTCGCTTCTTGGTGTTGCCGGCGAGGAAGTTCGCGGTCTGCGAGTCGTTTTCGGAGACCTTGGCCGAGTCCTCAGGGGTGTGGGGCCGGTAGACGATCGCCACGCGCTTGCGTGTGAAGTCCGCATCAGGCCGAAGCAGGTCGGCCAGGGCAAGCTCGTTGATCGCCGACCTGGGTGGGGTGGTCATCTCCCAGGTCACCGAGACACCGGAGTCGTGTCGGTAGTGGTCCCAACCGGCCTGGTCGGCCACCGGGCCGGCCTGGTCCCACGGCACCTCGGCGGGGTCGCCGGCGAACTCGGCGGCGTCGAGCCACCTCTGGGCGGCCGGGTCGTAGCCCATCCGCACGACCTTGGACAGCTCGCCTGCCGACACCATCTCGACCGCGCCGCCGCCGGCCGTACGCAACAGACCCAGGATGCCCGGCACCTTGCGGGCGAGCTCGGACAGAATCTCGTCCTCGCGGCCACGCCTGGACAGGCCGCGGCCCCGGAACGTGAGCTCGAAGTAGGTGACGTTCTCCGACGAGGTCTCCGAGTAGGTGCGCACGCACTCGTCCATCACCGCCCGCGCCAGATCGGGCGAGTTTTCAGAGCGCGCGTTGGCCACCATCGACTCCAGGCGGCCGCCCGGGTCCGGCGCGGTGTCGGTGATCGCCTTGGCGCACTCGAGCGCGCGCTCGGACGACAGCGACCCCAGCAGGGTGGCGTAGCCGCCGACCCACTGGTTGAGGCGCTCCTGGTCCTGCAGGGCCGGCCCCTCGGCGACGCAGCGCGCCACGATGGTGAACAGGCCACGCCGGCGCGGGTTCTTCACGACGACGAACGGGTTCCCGAAGGCGTCGTCGCGCTCGAGCAGCGTGGTGCGGCCAAGCATTCCGGGCAGCCGATTGTGCGGCTGGCGAGAGGTCCCGAACACGCCCGAGCGGCCCTGGTGGGCGCGGGCCGAGGACTGGCGCGTGAACCCGATCCGGCGCACGAGCGTGACGCCGACCGGGGTTCCAACCACGGTGAAGCCGGCCACGGCCAGGGCCGCGACGACGAGCGCCGCGGTGAGCCCCGCGGTGAGCATCATGATCATGGCGACGATGCCGCCCAGGAGCAGGATGCCGGTCGCGAGCAGGCCTGCGTTGCCCAGGCCGGGGGTGCGCTGGGAGACCCAGTTGCCATAGGTGCGGCGGACCTGCGTGGGCGCGTGAGTAGGTGCGGTGGTCGTCATTGGTCGTCCTCCACTACGCCAGAAGCGCCGTCAGCCGATCGTCTGGAGAGGTCGGCGCCGAACCGGGCGGCGCCGCCGATGTTGTGCCACGAGGACTCGCCGCCTGCGGTGTCGCCACCGGAGACCGGGGAACCCGAACCGGACGGGGCGCCGTAGCTGCCGCCTCCGGTCTCAGCTGGTGGGCGTGGCGTCTGGGTGTCGGGGGAGTGGGGGGTTCCGGACGGGCCGTCGGTGTCACCACCGGACACCAGTCCTGAGGCGTCGTCCTTTCCACCGCTGTCGGGCGTTCCGGACCCCGACGCTGGGGTGGGGCCACCGCCAGGTGCAGGCGACTTGCCGGTGCCACCGCTGCCGCCACCGGGTGCGGCCCCGTCGGGACCGGCACCGAATCCGCCACCGAATCCGCCGCCTGTCGCGGACGTGCCGCCCATCGCTGAGGCCCCCGCGCTTGAGCCCGACAGGCCGCCCGAGGCGCCGCCGCTGGCGACCATCGCGCCGGTGGCCAGCCCAGCGCCCACCAGCCCGGCAGCCATCGCGCCGGCGTTGCCCGACGTCATCTGGGCGGTGGCCGGAACTAGGAAGCGCATCATCGCCGGCAGTGCCATCACCGCGAGGATGACCGCCGCGAGGCCAGTCGCCTGGGCGAGGATGTCGTCCTTGGACCCGAGGAGCTTAAACGCACCGGCGTAGATCAGGGCGGCGACGGGCTTGTAGAGAACGAACGCGATCAGCCACGCGATGGCCTTGGAGAACCGCTGCTTGCCCGCGGCCGTCGTCGACGTCGCGGCGGCCAGTGGCAGCATCGCTACCAGGTAGATGACCATCGCGTTGCGCACGACCATCAGCACCAGCTGGATCACCTGGATGACGAGCATCACCAGCGCCACCATCAGCACAAAACCGGGGTTCATCTGAGCGGCCGGGAGCAAGAACGAGTCGGTCAGGTCCAGATCGGCCTGATCGAGGATCCACTGGGAGAACACGTCGCCGGCCTCGACGCTGGTCGCGACCAGTGACCCGGCGATCGTCGCCGTCAAGATCACCATGGCGAACGACTCGCCCAGGCTGCGCAGGTGCTCCGCGCGCGGGGTCAGGGCCATCTTGTAGGCGGCGAAGAAGATCGAGCCCACCATCGAAGCCAACACCAGGAACCACAACCGATCACCCAGCCACCCGGCCACCGACGTCGACGAGTCGACGTCCGGCGCCGGAGCCTTCAACCACGCAGCCGTCAGGTTCTTGATCGACCACTCCGCGGCCTCGTTGAACCAGTTCGCGATCCCATCCATCGCCGACTCACCCGCACTACCGGCGACCTTGCCCGCAGCGTCGGAGACGCAGCCGCCGACGTTCTTGATGCCGCACATCTACTGGTCACCCCAGGTGATGAAGCGCGACGGCGCGCCGTCGACGCAGCCGGAGAACCCATCGCCGTTCGTCTCAAGTCGGACGCGCCAGTCTCCGTCGCGCCACTGGACCGAGGTCGAGCACGTGTACAGCTGCCCGCTCTGCACCAGGTAGAAGCTCAGCACCGCGTCGTCGTTGGTGTAGCTCTCCAAAACGAATCCCTTGGTGTCGGTTACACCTGCCGACCCCTCTTCTTGCCCGCGTTGAAGCAAGGCGTTCTGACCGATGCCGGGGACGGTCTGCGTTCGAGCTACGGCGTCGAAGTCCGAAGCAAGGCCAAGTCGGACATTGATGGTGTACGCAGCCACGACTGCGCCAGTGGGTGTCCGTGCGAAGCACGACCATGCGCCGTCTGCGTCTCGACGACCAGGGCCCGCCGACGGCGAGATTGGGTACGCCCAGCCGTCGACGCGCTCCCAGGTGAGGTCGGCGGGCTGTTGCGTGGGCTGCTGCAGGCTGCCGCCGCGGAGGCCGCACGCCGACTCGTACGTCTCGCCTGCCGTCGGGGCCGAGCTGGTGGGTGTGGGAGTCGGCGTCGAAGTGGTGCCGGCGCGGTCCGCGGGCTCGCTGGCAGCTTCCTGGTCGCCGCTGCGCACGACCAGGACGGTGATGAGGACGGCGACCACGATGAACACGGCGGAGGCGATGCCGAGTCGTAGCGGGGTCCAGATGCTGTGCCCTTCGCCGGGGTCGTGTCCCATCGTCATCGGGTTCTCCTGTTGGTGCAGTGGTCTTTGGGGTGGGCGCCGGGTGTCACATCAGGAAGTTGACGAACCCCGAGGCGCTGCCGGCGAGGATGCAGGCGACGGCGACGCCGCCGAGTGCGCCGAAGGACTCACCGAGGTCGCCGCGGCGGTAGGCGAGCGCCATCTTTCCGGCGCAGAGCATGACGCCGGCGACGCATGCGGCGAAGACGAGCCACAGGCCCAGGCCGAGGATGGTGTCGACCTTGCCTTCGAGCTCGGGGGGTGCGTCGGGGCTGGGGTTGGGCACGGCGGTCAGGACGGTGAGGGCGATGCGATCGAGCATGGTCAGTTCTCCTTGCTGGCAGGGTGGTCGACAGGGTCGGTGTGGTCGTGGGGCTCATCGCTCGGTGTGGCGACGAGGTGTCGGTCTGCTCTGCGCATCCGGGCCAGGCAGAGGCCGACACCCAGCGCGGAAGCGGCGATGACCGCCCACATCGCGTCGGTCAGGAATGTGGTGACCAGGTCGAGATCTGGCATCAGCCCTCCTGGAGGCGGCTGGGCGGGATTCGGCTGGGCCGAATGGCTGCCGCGACGAGCCGCTCGACCTGGGCGGCGATCGTGGCGGCTGCCGGGTCGGCGACGTACGGGTGTTCGCGCCAGGTCGGCACCCACGGGGCAGTGAGCAGGTGAGGCACGGCCGTCTGGATCTCGGCCAACCGCCGAGCAAGGGTGCGGGGCAGCTTGCCGGGTGCGTCCGCGACGGCGACCAGGGCGACGACGTCGAGGTCTGGGACGGCTCGCGATGCCCACTCCTGGAGCATCCGGCCGGCCGCGGTCAGGCCGGCGGCGTTGGTGCGGCACACCAAGACCACTGCAGTGGGCCACCCCAGTGCCGGGTCGGGCCACACGCCGGTCAGGTCGGTGCCGCGGCCACTGCCCGCGGCCAACGAGGTCGCGCCAGCGCCACCGTGTGCGCCGACCCACGTGAATGTCGTAGCCGCCGGGCACGGTGTGGTCGTGCGCGCGGTCACGACCCGGTTCCGAGGAGCAGGGGCGGCCACGAGCCCGCCGGAGCGCCTGGTGGTTGTTGCTGGACTCCTGGGTTCTGAAGTGGCCGGGTTCTTGAGGATTGGACCCACAGCCCAGGGGGAAGGGTCCTGCTGCGAGGACTTCATCTGGCGTCGTCACCCCCCGGTGATCCTGATGCTTTCGGACCCTCGTCCGGCAAATTTCGGACAACGTACACCCGGGTGGGGTCAAAGATCGACACTCACGACGCTGGAGAACGCAGTTCGATATTCAACTGCCTGCTGATCATCTCAGAGCGTTGGAGATGACCTGTGTGTGCTCTATAGTGACTAAACCGGTACTGGCGACATGTGCCGTGTGGTGAGGGCCTGAAACTGGCCGTTCTGTCGACCAAGGGGGCTTCGATGAGCGATACGCTCGCCCGTGATGGCTACAGGCGAGGAGTTCACGGCGGCCGACTACGACGCGCTGCCCGAGGTGCTGACCCCTCAGCAGGTGGCGTTGATGATCAACGCCTCGACGGTGCAGGTGCGCCGGTGGGCTGCCGAGGGAGTCATCCCCGGCCGCCGGTTCGGGAACCGGTGGCGGTTCTCCAAGTCGCTGCTCGAGCAGATGATCCGCGAGGGCACACCCGCCGACGAGCTACCCGGTGCGGGATCGATCGACCCCGAGGCCGACGAACCCGACGACTGAGCTCCTACCTCGGGGCGTGCGCATGAGCGCCCCCGAGGTCAGTGGTGCCGACTTCGCGTCGCGCCCTCGGCAACGCAAAGCACCGGACGGTCTGCCGACCATCGAGGCGATCGACGCGCTGCCCGAGATCTTGTCCAAGCCGCAGGCGGCGTGGCTGCTGCAGATCAGCGAGGCGCACCTGCACCGCGCCGCCAAAGCCGGTGAGCTGCCGTGCGGTCAGATGGGCACCACGCTGCGATTCTCCAAGTCCGCCCTGCTGCGCCACGTCCGCGGCGAGAGCTAGGAGTCGCACACCGATGCGCCTACACGTCGACGGCGAGACCTTCGAGGTCCGAGCACACCCTGATACGCCTGGCACCTACCTCTATGACTGGGTCAGCGGTCCCAATCCTGGCTACGGTTTCGGGACGTCGACGAGCGACAACTCGGACCTGAGCCTGGCGGACCACGAAGAAGGCATCCGGGATTTCCTGTCGCAGGTCGATCCCCACACCGGCTTCATCGAGTAACCGGTGGCCACGCATGGGGGAGGAGACACCGGCGCCACCGGCCTGATCGCGTCCGCGATCGTGGGCGGCCTGGCGGTGCTGATGCTGCCGGTGGTGGTGGTCGCGGCGACCGCAGGCCCGAGCACGCCCGGCGGGGGAGAATCGGTAGGCAACGTCGCTGCAGGTGCGATCCCGGCGCAGTTCCGCGACGCGGTCTTGGCGGCCGGGGCCAAGTGCAAGGAGATCGGCGCGCCGGTGATCGCCGCGCAGGTCGAGGCCGAGTCCGGGTGGCGTCCTGACGCCGGGTCGCCGGCCGGGGCGCAGGGGATCAGCCAGTTCATGCCCGGCACCTGGTCGACCTGGGGCAAGGACTACTCCGGCGACGGTGTCGCCGACGTGTTCAACCCGGTCGACGCGATCGGCTCGCAGGGCGACATGATGTGCGCCCTGGCGGCCCAGGTCACTGCCAAGATCGGCACCGGCGTCCTGGATGGGGATCCGCTCGAGCTCGCGCTCGCGGCTTACAACGCCGGGATGGGCAACGTCACCAAGTACCGAGGCGTCCCGCCGTTCCCCGAGACCCAGGACTACGTCAAGAAGATCACCACCGCAGCCAGAACCAAGTTCAGCACCCCCACCGACACCGGCGCCGGTGGTGGGGGAGCGACCGGCCCGGTGCAGCTCCCGGTCGCCAAGGGCAAGTACGTCAACCGCGACAACTACGGCTCGTCGGGCTCGCTGTGGGCCCGCCACCACACCGGAACCGACTACTCGGCCCCGTGTGGCACCCCGGTCCGGGCTGTCCACGCCGGCATCGTGGTCCGCGACCGCGGCCAGTCCGGCTGGGCCGGCCCCAACTTCGTGAAGATCTCCACCGGCGCCGGCAACCTTGCGACCTGGTACGCGCACATGATGCGCCTGGCCGTCGCCGACGGCCAACAGGTCGCCGCCGGTGAAGTCATCGGCTACGTCGGCACCCTCGGAAACTCCACGGGCTGCCACCTGCACCTCGAGGTGCACCCGAGGAACGGCCGCTACGCCCAGGACGACGTCGACCCCAACGACTGGCTGCGCAAGAAGGGACTCAACCCATGACCGATGAGCCCATGAACCGCGAGCCGGTGAGGCACCGACGGATGACCACCGGTGGGCGCCGTCTGGGCGCCGGCGCACTCGTGCTCACCGCGGCGCTCGCGCTGGTCGCGTGTGGCACCGACGAGCCCGAGCAGACCCGCCTCGTCGGCGGGAGCACCGCGGCGACCACCGACCCGGATGGGATCGAGCTCGTGGCCCCCGGCGGGCCGGGGCAGCCGCGTGGCGAGCTGCCCGTGCCGGCGTCTGTCGACACCGGCAATGCGGAGCAGGTCGCCGACGCGGTCGCCCTGACCAACTTCGTCGTCGACACCCGGATCGACCGTACGCCGATGGACGGGCTCCGGCGGGCGTCCAGGTGGCTGACCGACGACTACGCGGCCGCCGTCGCCAAGCCGATCCCGGCCTCCGGCGGGGCCGAGTGGATCGACCTGGCCGACGTCGACGGCTACACCACCGCCACCGTCACCGACGGCGACGAGGCCGAGGGCGGCAAGGCCACCCCGACATCGGTGCTGCTGGTCCGGATCGTGAGCGTGGCCCGCCACAACGCCGCCGGCCGGGTGCTCGGGGTCGAGCGCCTCGGCACCTTCGTCACCCTCACCCGCCCCGACGACTCCGGCCCGTGGGCCGTTGAGTCGATCACCACAGCCTGACAAGGGAAGGAACACCACCATGACCGAGCAGATCAGCACCGAGCCGGCACCCCCGGAGCTGTACCCGGTGATCGTCGTGAGCATCGACGAGCACCAGGTCGTCGTCGACGGCGAACGCGTCGCCGACGCCACGGCCGGGTCCCCGCACGCGGAGGCGATTCACGCTGTGGCGGTGTGCCACGCGCAACGGCTCGGCCGCCCGGTCTACGCCCTCGCCTCGGACAGCACCGGCCGCAACCGGCTCACTGTGCACCCCGACGGCCGCGCATACGCGATCGCGCCGGTGAGTGACGACGAGGCCGACGACATGCTCGAGGGAGCCGCCCGAGCGGCGCGCAGGAGCACCGGCCTGTTCGACGACAAGCCGCTCGACGAGTCGGCCAACGACGTCGACCCCGTCGCCGGGCTGCCCACCAGCTGGGACACGCCCGCGCCGCCAGCCCCGGCACCTTCGGCACCGGGCGCGCGCCGGCGTGCCGACGTCGAGCCCGACGCCCCGGCCACCACGGCGCCGACCGAGGGGCGGCGCAAGTCGTTCATCTCCCACGAGCCGACCATCGAGCCCGCCCGCCACGGTTGGCGCGGTGCGCTGAACAAGATGAGGATGAAGACCAAGCCCTCGGTCGAGGAGCTGGCGTTCCGCGAGGACGTCCGACAGGTCTCCCAGCACTGGCCCGGACCCAGGACGATTGCGATCGCGAACCCGAAGGGCTCGGCGAACAAGACGCCCACGATGGTGTGCCTGTCGGCGATCTTCGGCCGCTACGGCGGCGCCGGCGTCCTGGGGTGGGACAACAACGAAACCCGCGGCACCGCCGCCTGGCGCACCCGCCAGGGCCCTCACGAGGCCACCGTCCTCGAGCTGCTCCCGTACGCCGGCGACCTGCTCGGCTCCCAGGCCCAGGCCGCCCATTTGGCGCACTACGTGCACCACCAGCCCGCCGACAAGTTCGACGTGCTGTGGTCCGACCAGTCCACCGCCTCGGAGCACGAGATGACCGGCGACGAGGTCCGCCAGGTCCACGAGGTCGCCGCCAAGTACTACCGGCTGATCTTCATGGACTCGGGCAACTCCGAGCGCGCCTCGAACTGGCGCGCGATGATCACCGCCGCCGACCAGCTCGTGGTGCCCTGCACCAACGTCGAGGACACCGCCGAGGCCGGCGCCCGCATGCTCGAGGCCCTGGCCCAGCGCGACGAGCACTCCGCCGAGCTCGCCCGCAACGCCGTCGCGATCGTCTCCCAGCGCACCTCGGGCAAGGACCCGAACATGGCCCGCATCGTCGCCGACCTCGGACCCCTGGTCCGCACCGTCGTCACGATCCCGCACGACCCGGCCCTGTACTCCGGGATCATCAACTTCGACGCACTGCGTCCCAACACCCAACGCGCCTGGCTGCGCGCCGGCGCCGCGGTGTCCAAGGGCTTCTGATGGTCGTGATCCCCAACTCAGGCACCGGTGACGGCCCGAGCGCGCTCCCTGCCATTGGCCCACGTGTTGTCTGGATCAACGGCACCCACGGATCGGGAAAGACAACCACTAGCGCCTTGGTTCAGCCGCTGATTCCAGGGTCGCGGGTGTTCGACGCCGAAAAGGTCGGCGAAACGCTGATGGACATCTCGCCCGGCCTGCCAGAGACCGACAACTTCCAGCACTGGCCGCCCTGGAGGCCTTTGGTCGTAGACACTGCGCGCCGCGTGCTCGAGTACACGGGCGGCACTTTGGTCATCCCAATGACCGTCTTGGTGGAAGAATACTGGCGCGAAATCAGCGCTGGGTTTGCGCAGCACCAGATCCGAGTGGACCACTTCGTCCTGCATGCCACCGAGCCAACGCTGCGCCAGCGCATCGCAGGCGAACACGTGGTGCCATCTCCGTTCAGGCTGCAGTACCTCGCGCCCTACGCAGAGGCGGCAAGAACGTGGCTCCGGCAGGAAGCGCAGGTGGTGGACACCACCGACCTCTCACCTGCCCAGGTTGCTAGCGAGATCGTCCGGAGACTGCTGGCCGCTCATCGCCAGGCAGAGACACCGCAGTGACCGGCCGCAATGGCAGCGGGCCGGATGGCGCGCACGATCCACTGCAGCTTCCAAGCGCGCATCATGCTGTGTCCAGCGTCGCTGAGTCGGTGAGCGTCCTGCGGACGGGCGATCAGCTCGCACTCCAGCACAAGCGCGAGGCGTTGGCCTGGCTTTCATCGACCGACGACATCTATCGGAGAGGGAAGCCCAAGACGCCGTCGACGCATCTGGTCTCGTACTTCCTCGTCGTAGATCGGCCCCAGGGACGATTTCTGCTGTGCGACCACCGCCTCGCAGGCCGGTGGCTACCAACCGGCGGGCACGTCGAGCCACGAGAGGACCCGGCCGAGACGGTGAGACGCGAGGCCAGGGAAGAACTAGGTGTGGACGTGGAGTTCGATCCCGTCGTCGGCGCCCGCCCCTTCTTCCTCACCGTCACCGAGACCGTGGGTGAGCCCGACAGCAGGCACATCGACGTCAGCCTGTGGTTCGCCGTCAACGCAGACAGCACCGACGCTCTTGAGGTAGACGACCGGGAGTTCGCCGCGGTCCGGTGGTGGACCCGCAAGGAGCTGTCGACACTCGACCCCGGCCGCGTCGAGCCGCACCTACTGCGGGCTCTCGACGCGCTCGAGGCGGTCCGATGACCCCAGCACGATTTGCGCGCCTCATCTGCTCACAGCGGGCCGCGCAGCAGCGGCAGTCCTCTCTGTCGTCGCGCCTGGTTGACCACATGCAGGACGAACTCGCCCTTGGCGGACGTGTACTCCTCACCCCAGATCTGCTGGGCGACCAGCGACTGCTTGAGGCGTGCGTACCTGTCGCGGTCGTCGGCGTGCTCGCGGAGCCACTGCGCGAACAGTCGGACGTGCGCCTCAGGCCACTGGGCGTGCGTGAAGACGTGTCCGATCGCCGCGCGGACACCATCGCGGATGAGGAAGGTGGCCTGGTGGTCGCCGACCGGGACCAGACTCGTCCAGCCCGCTTCGGCCAGACGCTCACTCGCACCGTCGGAGTCCCCATCCACAGGCGCGCCCAAAGCCACGTCGATCACCGGCTTGGCCAACAGGCCCGGAACCGACGTCGAGCCCACGTGCTCGACCCGCCACGCGTCGCCCAGGACGGCCACCAGCTGCGGGGCAAGTCCCGCGTACTCCGCACGCCACATGGTGTTGGCAGGCGACAGCCGGCCCTCGGGATACCTGTCCGGTGGCGACACCAGCCCAGCCTAGAAGTCGTCCACGAAGTTGCTCAGAGGCCTGCGATTTGCAGGCTTTTCGCCTATTGAGAATGATTGCCGATAATCTACCTTATGTCAGTCGCGGCCTGCTAATCCCGTGACTCGGGGCTAGCTGGGCGACCTAATCGGGCGCCTCCTCGTCGCCATAGATCCACACGCTCGACCACCCCGCAGCTGCCAAGGCGGCGAGAGTCAGGCCGCCGACGACAACGGCGACTGCGCCAAGCACGACGCTGCCGAAATGGCTGGCCATGACTGCCAGAACGGTCGCGGAAGCAAAGAGAACCGCCGTGAGGGTCGCGTACCTCTGAGTCACACGGGTTCGGGTGGCGCTGGTGTCGCGCCGCAGCGGCTCTGGGAGTCCCCCGCGATCTCGAAGGGCCTTGAGCACGTCGGGCCGAACCCGGCGCCTGGTGCGTTCTGAGAACTCCCAGCACCCGGCAAGAACAGCCCACCCCGCCGCGTTGACATAGTCGTCCGCGAGGCCCAGAAACACCGACAGGGCCAGACACAGGCCGGTGCCGGCACGAGCCAACCAGGCCTGTGCGGGATCGCTGACGCGCATGCGGATCACTGTCAACTGATCATCGGCCTGATCCTCGAGCCGCCCAGCTACTGCATCTGCCCCGTGTTGGCGCAACCGGTATGCCCTGAACAGGGCCATCAGGCAGTAGAAGTACCCCAGGCCGGTCATCAAACCGCTTCCGACAGTTGCTCACGACGGGCGGCACCCGATTGGCCGGTCGGCATCAGCGACGTCGACGGCGTCGGGGCTTGCTGGGGCGCTTGATTGGCGATCCGATGCCCACAACGTGCCACCACCCGCAGTACGGGCATCGGACAGCGTTCGCACCCTTCAAGACGCCCGCGGCGAATTGCCGCGCCTCGGCCTCGCTGGCGATGGCACCGCGCGTCGTAGGACACTTCACGCCTCTCACGGGGGTAGCTTGACCAAGGCTCCCGACAATATTGTTCCGGCGACCCAAAAATCCTGGCTTTTCGGGCAGTTCGCGAGGCCCCGATACTGATCGTCGTGTCAGGTAGACCAGGCAAGCAATGTTGAAGATTCCGAGACACGATCTACGTCGGAACGCTGGTGATCTGAACACCCAGTCTGGCCGCACAGTAGCTGGGTGCGGGCATCAAGGGCGGGTGTTTCGCACTGGGCGCCGGACTGTGTCGGGCTGTGATGGGGACGTGAGGACCGGTCTCCAGACCCGCCGCGCTGTGCGCGGCGAACGTCGCGACGACTTGGCCAACGTGCGCCGCGATCCCCGTCGCCGCCGCGACACGGGCCTTGGGTGCACCGGCGGCAACCCAGTAGACGACCAAGCGATGCCCCAGCGGCGTCAGGGCGGGCATCAGCGTGAGACGTAGAGGCCGCCGCTGGCTCATGACTGCATGACACCTTCACCAAGCACACCGGGGCCTCCTTCCGACGTCAATGCCGGAGCGGGAAAAATCCGACGGCCAAGTTCATGTCATTTCTTGGCCGGGTTGTGGTGCTCAGCCGCGACACATTGGGGATTGTGGGCGACGTGCGACCGACTATTGCTCGGTGGTCCGTGCACGGAGTTGTTGAGTATCAAATTGGGTCGCTGGCGTATGCAGTGCTGGGCTCGGAGTGGCCGTTGGCGGTGACGGCGCGCAGGCGAACTGATGATCCGTAGTTCCATCCGCACTGCATGCCGGGGCAGGAGAAGTACGCCTGATCGGAGCCGGTGTAGCGGCTCGCCGCGATCCAGGGACCGCCTTCAATTGACACCTCGTAGCCGGTGGTGGCTTCTCCGTTGCTCGCGCCCGCGCTGTAAAGCACGACCCATTCCTGGCTTGACCCGTTGTATCCGTACGCATTGATGGTGGGTGCGTCGGGCGTGGGCGAGGTGATCGTTGCGGACGTGGCGCCGGACGGGGCCGAGGCGCCGCGGTTGTTGATCGCACGGACCTGGTAGGTGTGGGCACCGTCCGGTTGGTTGGCGAGGGTGGCGCTGATCGGTTCGTTGGTGCCCTGGTCCAGTTTGAGCGGTGCCCAGTCGACGTCGTCGACCTTGACCTCGTAGCCGGTGACGGGTGTCCCGCCGTCAAAGTCGGGCGCGGTGAAGGTCAGTGTGACTGCGTTGCCCTGGACCGCGGTTGCGAGTTCGGTGGGTGCGTCGGGGGCGACAGCGGGCGTGAAGACGATCTCGTTGCTGGACGCGCTGTGGCCGCGGTCGTTGAGAGCGCGGATCGCCGCGTGGTACTCGGTGCCGAGCGTCAGGTCCGACAGCTCCGCGGTGTAGGCATCGGTTCCCGACGAGGTGTAGGGGAACGAGTCCCAGCTCTGACCCTTGTCGAAAGAGATCTCGTAGCTGGTCACCGTCGTGCCGCCATCGAAGGAGGGAGCGAGGAATGACAGGACTGCGGTGGTGGCGTCGAGAGCCGGCTCGTCGAGCGCGGGTGCCTGGGGAACGGTGGCCACCCGAATCTTGGTCACGGCACTCTTTCCGGCACCGGTGGTGTTAAGGGCGCGGACAGCGACGTCGATGTCGGTCCCGTTGGTCCATCCGGTGCTCGTGATCGTCCACGGCGCCTCACCCGGGGTGGCAACGTCGCTCCAGCTCAGGCCGCCGTTGTACGAGATCTGGTACCCCGTGATGCTCGAGCCGCCGGTGCGGGCCGGGGCCCTAAAGGTGGTGGTGATGACACCGTCGTTGCCTTCGGCGGCGAGGTCGGTGGGTGCCGAGGGTGCGGTGGACACCGTGACGGTCGTCTTGTTGGACGGCTGGCTGGCGCCGGCCTTGTTCACCGCCCGCACCTGCAGGGAGATGGGCGTTCCGCCTGTCACGTCGCGCAGCTGGCCGAAGATCAGACCCTGCGCGCACTCGCCGCCGCACAACGTGGACTTGATGTGTGGCAGCGTGTCCGCGTCGGGGGTGCTGACCGCGGACCATGTCCCCCCGGTCGACACCTCGTAGCCGGTGACGGCCGAGCCGCCGTCGCCGGACGGAGCAGTGACTGCGTAGAAGACCGCGCTCTTTATGGCTGTGACGTGCGTCAGTGTCGGAGCATCGGGAGCCTTGATCGTGGGCGTCGTGGGCGTCGTGGGGGGTGCGGGCTTGGTGCCGGTCATCTGGACGACGACACGGCGATTGAGCTCGCGCTGGGCGGCGGTGCCGCCCACGACGGCTGGGTGGCGAGATCCGTAGCCGACCACGGTCGTGGCCAGACCGGGGTTGCTGGCTGCGAGCGCCTTGCACACGCGCGCCGCGCGGACCTTGGATAGATGGCGGGCCCTGGCGGTGCTGCTGCCGTAGTTGGCGTATCCCTCACAGCGGATGGATGTGGCGTTGGTGAGGGTCTTGGCGGTGCGCTTGAGCTGCTTCTTGGCGGAGCGGGACAGGTCGGCGGTGTTCATCTCGAACAGGCCCGCTCGGTCCAGCGTCAGTGCCTGACCGCGCGAGAGGTGGTGGCCGAACGCGTAGTTGGCGGGCACGGCCAGGCGGCCTGCGTGGGTTCGGTACACCGCGCGGGTCTCGCGCAGTCTGCCCTCGTAGGACCCCGGCCTCTTAGGCACCCGCAGCTCGTTGCGTCGCTGCTTGGGCGTTCGGGGATCGACGAACCACGCGGAGTCGCCCGAGCGGTACAAGACACCGCCCGCGACCGCACCGACCGATACGGACGGCGTACCGGTCGCAGCAGTCGCCCCCGATGCCGCCGAGCCCAACAGCCCGGCGGTCAGACCGGCGGCCGCAAGGACAACGACCGCGGCTTTTCTAGCAGGAGCGAGAAGAGACATGAACCGACCGATCTGTGCAGGAGCCACGAAGACGTCGACGCCACGACGCAGTGCCCTCATCGGCCGACCCCGGTCGAACATGAGCCAAGTCTCGTCGCGAGTTTCGCGCACTGACTCGGCAACCCCGTCGAGCAGACACCGCCGACCAGCATCTGGCCGGGTGCGCTCTGTACGTTCCACCGCTTCGTTGTCGTCTACGACAGGCAACACACGTGCGGCGGTGTTTCGGCCCGCGACCTAGTCGCGTTCACAGTCATGAAAGCGCACGTAGACATCGCGCCTCATATCACCCCGGATTTGGGTGCCGCAGCCTGAGCGGTCGTGCTGCGCGGGCCGCAGTGGCTTATTTAACGAGGCGTGAGGCCGGTTGATCTACGAGCAGTAGCTCGCCAACTCGTTCGACGACAGATTTGCGGAGGGGTCGACATCGCGATTGGTAGGGCTGGGCATGAAGCCATCCGAGGGGCTCGCCGGCGCTGCCAGCTTCGAGCAGAACAGCGTCATGTCGATCATGCCCAACGGTTGCGAACCCATCCCAGGCGATTACGTAGGCTTCGCTGCTGCCGGTCGTCACACGTGCTTGAGCCGTGGCGAGACCCTCGGCCAGGTCCGGTCCAAACCGGATGTGTTGCAAGGTGCGATCGCGAGATCCGCTGGGGCCACCGAGCAACATGAGGTGGGGCGCGAAAGGGCCGATTCCGGCATTAAGGGAGGCGAGACTGTCCTCCAGCGCCCGCTCCAGCAACGTCGCGACGTCGTCGTGGCTCATAGGCCGAGGCTATATGTTTTCGTGGACGGCCTCGGAGCCATGAGGCACAAGTCCGGTGATCCGTGTCGGAGGGGGGACACACTCACCGGGGCGAGCCCGAGGCGCGCCCCCTCACGACCCCTGGAACACCTCAGCCGCGGTTGGAACGCGATTGTGGGTCAGGTCCAAGACGCGCCAAATGCCCGGCCGATCGTCTTGCGCCACGGTGACACCCACGCGTCGCCCAGTGAGGGTGCAGGCGGGCCCGTGCCGCCTGACACGCCTCCTCCCCGTAGGCCACCGGGTGACGCGGCCCCGCACTGTGGCTGTCTCGCCGAGGCGTCCGACGGGGAATCCCGGCGACGGGTGAGCGAGCGTTTCCACGGCGTATTGGCGCCGGGGGTAGTAGAGCCGCCCAGGGCCTCGGGTCCGCTGGGCGGCTCTGCAGGTAGACCTAAGGGGTTGGTGCCAACGTCTGTGTCACGACCGACGCCGGTAAACGTCGAGCCGCCTAGGGTTCTCAGTGCTGCGGCGACATGCCCGATTTTGCGGCCACGCGAGCCCTCGCCACCTCGCCCGGGTGTCTCGTGCGTGTGCAGATGCTGTGCGGCGAGCGCGATCAGCTCGTCGTGCGGTGCAGGCATCCACGACCCCCAGAAGGCTTGGGTTCAGGCGCGATCGAGTGCGGTCATCAGCCTGCCACGTCCGACGTATTGGCTCGCCTGTGGCGCACGGGCACAGTCACTCCCCGCACACAACGCGTTTGCTGAGCTTGACACTGTGGACCACTCCCCCGGCTGGCGGCATGGCGCGGCGTTGCGACGAGGCCACGCGTCACGTCGACCTGGACGACGGCCGCGTGGCAGTCACCTGGCGGCGATGTGAGCCTGGCGCTTGGTGGGCATGGTCCAGTTGGGCACGCGTAGCCTGAACTGTCCCATCCCCGTGGCGCCGGGCGGTGCGGCCCCTCATCTTCCCGTCCTCGGGGCTTCAACGGGGGAACTTCGAGGACGGGTCAGGCGCTCGTTTCGCGCGCTGATGGCGGCGTGCTCGGGGTCTCGTACAGGTCGAGCAACCACCAGCACAGGTCGTCCAGCACGTCTTCGGCCTCGACCAACACCCGCAGCGCCCTTAGCCGAACCTCGTTCCGGGCACTGCATTCTTGTAATGACTGTTCGAAGGGTGGCGAGCCGGGCGACATGCATCTACCCTATATGTAGGAATTGCACCCAATTCCTGCTGGTCGCGTCGTCCTGCCGCAGACCCTCCCTGGCAGGGGCGGGCGGCGCGACCACCCCTGGTGTCGCTGTGCCGGGCTCCCATGGCCATTCCGGGCGGGGCAAGCGTGGTCGCGCTCAGCGGCTGTCGGTCGGGCTGACGGCCATCAAGTCGGCCAGCGCGCGCATCGCGCGGCCACGCTCGCCGTGGTCGCCGGTGGCCACGATCAAGTGCTCGAGCGCGACCATCACGGTCTCGGGCTCGGTGGTGCACATCAGGTACGTGGGCGGCTCGGCAGGCAGCCAGTCGCAAGCCGTGAGATCACGATCGTCCACAGGGCACCACCTCCGATCCGGTCATGACGAGACCTCATGACGTTACGAGCGTCGTGCCCCCAGCGCACATCCAAGTAGTCGGCCGGCTTAGATGGGTTGGGGTTCATCGGTGGCGCCGGTGATGTCGGTGGTCGGCCTGGTTCTGGCTATCTGCAGTCGCACAAGGCTTGCCTTTCACCGGGCACGCGGAAACTGGCTCCGCGGGGCTCGGGTCCCCGGATCGGCTCCGATGACAAACCCAGGACCTGCCTTGAGCAGAACGACAACTGCGCCGGCACATCTGCTCTGTCTGTGGGTTCGGGATCGTTCGTGGTGACGATCTGAGCCCTGCCGAGTTTCAACTGTGTCGCCCGGGTCGCCAGAATGCCTGTCGTGTCGACCTCTTCTGAGCCTGATCTGTTCACCCCGCGTGAGGTCGCCGACCTGTTTGGTGTCGATCGCAAGACCGTCACCCGGTGGGCCAAGACTGGCAGGCTGCCCACCGTGCGCACCCGGGTGGCCAACGCCGGCTCCCCGCCGCCGCGATCCACGCCGTGCTGAGGGACGGCGATACCACTGTCGAGCGTTGAGACTGCGCGGCCCGGCGCGGTGTTCAAGTCGGGCCCAATAATGAGGGCCGGCACCAGGTGTTGACGTTTGGGAGATCATGGCTGGCAATGAGGAGATCCGTGGCGCAGGCCCGCGTGGCCGGGGTGTGCGGTTGTTCTGGTCGCATCGTCGGGTGGAGCGGCGGGTTGCTGGGCCGACCGGGCTCGGGCTGGACCGCGGTGCGGGCAATTACCTGGTGGTCGCCAACACCGGTGACCTGGCCGCGACGACGCTGACCTTCACTACGTCTGCGGTCAGCGGCCAGGAGTATCAGCTGCGCTCGATCGCGGCATCGTTGGATCTTCCTGCCGGTGCCCAGGCCACCTGGGTGCTGGACTCCGTGCGCGGTGGGGCGCCACGTGACTCGGTCCTCGAGGTGACCGCGCGCTGGTTCGATGACGACCACAAGACCGAGTGTCACCAGCAGTTCTACGTCGCCATCATGTCGGACCAAGCCGACCTGTAGGGCTGTTCGGTGCGTTCAGACCGCAGTGGGGGACGGTCCCGCGCTGTCGTCCCGGTCGCCGGTGCCCAGGCCGCGTGCGTCGACGGCAGCCGCGGCGATGATTCGGCTGGCAGCCTCGAACTCCGTCACCCCAGGTGCGAGGCGTCCCGGGCCAACATGACGCGGACCTGGTCGCGATCGAGACCCATCTTTCCCATCAGCACATGGGTGCTGGTCAGCGCCCTGTCGTCCTCAGCTGCCATCGCCAAGCTCGCAGGAGAGTGCGCCGTTGCCCGTGTGCCCGACCCAGCTCCAGCGGCAAAGCGAACGTCGTCGTCTGTTACGCGAAGATCGTGACCTTGCCGGCGCCCGTGGCCGTCCCGCGTGAGCTGAATTTGATCCATGCGTTTCCTTCCTTGCCGCACGGGACCGTGATGCTGGCGCCGCTGCACCGGGTCCAGGTGGGACGGCCTTGCTCTCCACGCCCGCATCCGCGAGCCGGCCGAGGGTGAGCTGGAACGGCTCGGGTTCGTGTTGGAGGCGTTCGCCGTCTACGTGGGGTGCGTCGGGCACATGCGGCACACGACCACCGCGGTGAGCCCTGTCCTGCAGGTTTCCATCGCCAACGGGTCCAACTCACGCCGCCACACCGGGCACTGCTGTCGTGGTGGCTCAGCCCGCTGGCGTTGCCTGGTGGACCGACAGCGTTGATCCCCAGCTGGCGGCCGAGCTCGACATGATCGACCATTCCGCCGGCGGCGAACACTTTCGCGGGTTCGGGGTTCGGGGTTCGGGGTTCGGGGTTCGGGGCGAATGGGCCCGGCGCGTCCAATGAGCCGACGGGCGGGTTGCTCGGCGCCGGTGCTGCAACCCCGCCGCCGGACGAGTCCGATCACTCCGGGGCGGGGTCAGACCTGATGCAACGCCAATGTCATCTGGCAGCCGCCGGCGCCGGGGGTACAGATGATGACGTCGTCGCCGGTGATCGGGTCGGGGTCGATGGTCAAACTGGCAGGAAGGCCTGCCGCGACCCAGTCTGGTTCATCGCGCCCACAGCCGACACACATGATCGGAGTCAGACCGTGGGTGGTGGCCAGCTGGGCGCGCGCCCTCACCTGGGTGCGCTGTTTGAGGGTCAAGAATCCGCACTCACAACGGGCCCGGACCTGTCCGTCGTCGAGCAGGTATCCGTCCAGCACGTGCACCGTCCGATAGGGCATCGGGCTCACCGCCTCCAATCGTGGCACCTGCGGCCCGGGCCGAACTCAGTATCGAGACCGTCACCACGATGCTGCAGCACAGAGTCCGTGGAAGAAGGCGTGACCCCGGTGTTGGCTAGGGGCTGATGGTATCGCTGACCGCCATCAGATCGGCGATTGCGCGCACCGCGCGGCCACGCTCGGCGTCGTCGCCGATGGCCACGACCAAGTGCTCGAGCGCGACCAGCACCGACTCCGGTTCGCTGGTGCACAACAGATACATGGGGGCCTCGACCGAACGCAGCACGGGACGCGGCGGAATGATCCCCCACAGGAGCGAACCTCAATCGCCGTAACGGGCAAGATGGACGACGCTACGTCCAAGGCGCTTCGATCGCATCCCACCGGGCCCTCGGCCAGGTGGGACGGTGTCAAGGGTGCCATGGGTCCAAGGGCTTGGCTCACATGGGCTGGGGCTCGTCGGTGGTGCCGACCGTGGGTTCGGTGCGCACGCGAGTGCGGCAACGGACCGTGGCCGCGGCCGCTACGACCCGGTTCGCTGCTTCAAGCACGCTGATCCCCAGATGCCTGGCCTGGGCCGACAACCGCTCGCAAGCGGCCTCGTAATCAACGCCAGTCCTGCCCATCAGCACCCCGACGGCGGTGGCGATCGTGGAGGCTTGGAACGCCGCGACCTGGTCGCGGACCCCGGCTGTCATCGTATTGGTGGCCTCGGCGACCTGGGTGGCGGCCTCGGCGCCAAGCTGGGAGGTCAAGTCGCACCCACCAGACCCCTGAGCGCACACCAGTCGGTGATGCCCGGCCACCGGATCGGGCTGGATCGCCAACGACGCCGGAAGACCGACCTCGAGGCGGGCGGTCGTGCAGTCAAGCCCGCATGCCTCACACAGCAGGTCCGACAGCCCATGGCTGGTGACCAACTGGTACCGCGCCGAACGTTGCGCGGCTTGACCCACGGTCAAGAAGCCGCACGAGCACCGGGCCCGCACCTCGCCCTCGACGCTGACGTACCCATCAAACAGGTGCACCGCTGACTTCATCCGTACCCCCGGGAGTAATTGAGAACTCAACTATATTACCTCGTGCACGAACTGTTTTGCGCTGGTCGACCGCGGTCGATGCGTAGAAACGTCAGGCCGACTGTCCAGAACCGGGCGGTTCGTGACGGAGGGCAGCCGCGTGTACACGATCAGGGCACCCGCAGATGTGACGCACGTCTGATCGCTGTGCGTAGGTTAGGCGGTTCGTTTGTCCCGGCATGCGCTTCGGGGTGTCGTCGATGTGAGCGGTGGACTTGCTGCTCGATCTGAGGTGATCGGGTCGACGGCGCCTCGTGCAAGTCCAAAGTCGCCAGCGGGGCTCGATGAGTAGGTCACCGGCTGGGGTCGGCACCCCCTTCTGGCCGCGAGCTGTCGTCCGGGACTCACCAGGTCGCTTCGTACGGATTCGGGCGTGAGGACTGGTGGCGTCAACGTGATGGGGTCTGCCCGACAAGAGGGATATAGCGGGTGTCGTTGATCCCCCTTCAACCGCACACGCCCACTCCCCTGGGGCGAGGCGGCGCGACCACCCGCAAAGAACCCGCCCCGAGGTCGCGAGTACCCGGGGCGGCTCGGGGGTCAGGTTGCCCCGCACAATGGTCCCGGCTTGGTGATCGGCTTGCGTACTCGCTGGGTCGCGACGTCGACTAGGTGAGATTCTGCCTGAACACGTCGCCGCTCCCGCCGCTGAGATCATTCAGTTCCTGGTGAGCGTGGCGACAGTCGAATCAAACCGGGAGCGCGCGTGCGCTGCAGATGGGGGAATGGTGGTTCGCGTCGCGATCGTGTCTTGGCGTCCTGACTGCTTGTCCGCAACTTTGCGAGACACGGGGATGCGGCCTTTTGATCTGGCGGGCCGGACGGGGTTGTCGGCGGCGTCGATTGGTTCCTACGTGGCAGGGACGACGGCGCCGACCCCAGCTGGTCTGGTGCTGCTCGCCCGGGCCCTGGGGGTGGCGACCACGGACCTGGCTCCGATGAGCGACCGGCCAACGCTCCACGAGTACAGCTGGCATGCCGGGCATAGTGTGCGGTCGTTGGCCGCGGCACTGGGGATGTCTGCAGGGCATACCGGCGCTGTCATGCGTGGCTCGGCCCCGTTGACCAATCCCGCTGCCTGGGCCAACGCGCTCGGCATCGGCGAGCAGCAGCTCCTGCGCGGTCGCCGTCAGCTGCCCACGCGCCGCGACCACTACAGCCAGGCCATCAGCCCCACAAAGGCCGGCAACACCCCGGTCGAGCCATCGCCACATCTCGCCGCCTGGCAGACGGCCGTCGAGTCGCTATCTGACTCACTCGACTCACCATTGAGCGGCCGTCAGAGCGAGGTCCTGATCATGCTGTGCGGGAGCCTGACGCTCGCGGAGATAACCGATGAGCTGAGTGTCTCGGTGGCGACCGTGCGTACACACATTCGCGGTCTGTACTCCCGGATGGGGCCACTGATCGTGTCGAGGGCGACCGCTCGGGCTGCAGTCATCGGTCACCTCGACCCTGCCCATCGCACCATCAGAGCAGAGATGGCCGGCCAGCTCACCGCTCGCCAGCTCGAGGTGCTTACTCGGACCAACGCGGGAGCGCGGGTCTCTGCCATCGCCTCCGAACTGGGTCTGAGCGAGACCACGGTCAACCGGCACCTCAAAATGTCTTACGGCCAGCTGGGCGTCCACACTCTTCCCCAGGCGCTCGCCGCGCTATTCGGTGGGCCCGCAGGGGCCTGAAGACGACGCCTTCTCTCCCACCGGCCCTTCGTCGACCAACATGGCGCCGGAACCGAACGGCGTCGATTGATCGACCAGCGTCCGCACCAGCGGGGCAATCAGATGTCCAGTTGGTCTCACAGTCGTGTTGGCACATTGCACAGGCGTCGCGGCGCCTTGCACGCGGGTGGCCCACACCGGAGATAATTCACCGACCGGGCAGTCAGATAGGTCATTCGGCTCATTCTGGCCAGATTGTTGAGCCAGAATGAGCCCATGGCCGCACCAACCGACACCAGCACCGAGCTCCTCACCCCCGGTGAGGTCGCCCGGATGTTCCACGTCGCGCCCAAGACTGTGACCCGGTGGGCCGAGTCAGGCAAGCTGCCCGTGACCTACACCCTGGGCGGACACCGCCGCTTCCCCGCCGACGCGGTCCGTGCCGCCCGCAACCTCCCCGACAACACCGACAGGTCCGACGCACTCCTCTGACTTCCGCGCAGACGGTTCCGAGACCGCTTGCTGCGCCTACCGCGGCGCATATGAGACGGTGGAATCCGCGATCGGGCGCGGGGTGTGCCCGGCCGCGGTGGGAGGGCTCCGGGTGCTCACCTCGAGCACTCGGAGCATCCTCTGTTCCGGGTCAACACCTGCGTGACGCCACTCGCGGGGGGTCCTCGGTCCACAGCACCACCGTCGGGCAGGTCGGCTGGTGCCACTCCCGACTGACCGGGGCCCCGATGTCGTCCACCGCTGACTCGACCCGCCACGTTGGACAGTGCAGGCAACCATCCGGCACGTCCCAAGACTCCAGGTCTACGAACATGGACGCCGGCGCGTAGAACCGCTCGGTGAACCCTGTACGCAACCCCGTCTGCCCACCCCCCAAGGGGTCCGACCGAACTATTGACGCACAGCACCGCTGTTAGGCGCATCGCTTTTCACCACCCCATCCCACGTCCCCAACCCTGTCCCCATGGGTCAGCACGGGCGCGACGTTCACGCCGACGCGGCCATCGCTCGCCGCGGCGCTAGCTGATCGGACCGGTACCGACCGGTGACGCCTTGTCGAGCAGATTTTCGTGCTTCTCGCGCGCGAACGTGCACCAAGTGACCTGTTCGCCCATGCGGTCGTCGCGGCGTGGGTTGGCTTGGGCGCGGCAGTGCGTCGCGGGCGACCAAGACTTCAGGCGAGGCCCCGGTACCCGGCGAATCGAGAGTCACCACCGACGGGTGTCCTGTCCTCAGAACTCGTCCGACGGGTCGACCTGCTGGGGGTCACCGTAGGTGACTGCGGTGAAATGCATGTGCAGCGGGGTGATGGCGATGTCGACCTGGTCGAGCTGCAAACTGTCCCACAAGACTCGTTCGGCGGTGGCGCGTGCCTGGTCGGCCAGAACAAGCAGGTCGTAACCGAACTGACCGAACAGCTCGATGGTGAGCGTGTGTACGACATGCTCGGTGTCAGCGTCGATCACGACCCGTCCGACGGCCCCACCGTCGAGGTCATCATCGATCGCGCGCCGCAGGGCAGCGATGACAACCTGCTCAGCGATCCAGATGGGGCCCTCGGGGGTGTGTGCTCGCAGAGGGAGCGATGTGCGGGTGGCGCGCATGGCATGCTCGAGGACATCATTGGCGACCAAGGCCCACTGCTGCCGCGCCTGTCTGCGGATGCCGTCAATGGCATCGTGATGGTCGCTGGGTTCGGTCATCGCCACTGCTCCATGCGTGCGCTCACGGTCCGGCGAGCGCGGTGCAACTGGCCACGGACCACGGTGGTGTTCGTGTCAAGAATATGCGCCATCTCCTCGTAGCTCAGCCCTTCGATCTCGCGCAGGAGCCAGACGGCCTTCTGGCGCCAGGGGAGCTCGGACAGGGCAACATTGAGCTTCTGCCAGAGCTCGAGGTCGGCCATCTGATCATCCTGGTAGGAGGTGCTTGCGACCTCGGCGTCGATGATCCAGTTATCGACGGGCTCGGGGCGCCGCCGGCGGCGATTGTCCAGTGCCTGATGGCTGACGATCGCCAATATCCAGGTCAAGAGCTGGGATTCTCCGCGAAAGGTGTCCAAGTGCTGCCAGACCTTGATCCAGCTGTCTTGGCAGACGTCGCGTGCGTCGTGCTCATGGCCGTCGAGCATCCTGAGGGCGTACAAGTAAGCGGCGCCAGAGTAGCGTTCGAAGATCAAGCCGAACGCCTCACGATCACCCATCGTGGCTCGCCGCACCAGGACGGCATCACTCGGCTTGGGGTGCTCATGAGCTGCGTGTTCAGTCAACGTCCTACACCTCGCTGTAGAGGCAGGCCGACAACGGGAGTCGGCAGGCCCGCGTCGGGCGGGCGATGCAGGACGGGACCGGGTCACTGACATGCGCACGTCGTCGTTTCGACCGGGGGAGGACCGGCGATCCGGCGCGTTGAGAGTTTTGATTGTCCCACACCCAAGGCCCACGGAGCACGGCCCCATCAAGGAGCAGCGATGGTGGTAACGAACGTGGTTTGCCCCTCAGGGCATGCACGCTGCGGAAGTAGGTGGGCAGTCCATCATCGCTCAAGCGGGCCGGCGGGCCAAGAATGCTTCAGGGAGCCGCGTTCGCCAAGCAGCGCAGTCTGCACATGCGGAGCGCAAGCTCTGGCTGAGGCGACGCCGCCGCCGCCATTGGCTCTGAGGTCGCGGCGGTCAATGATCTGGTGACCTGGCTGGTGCATAGGTGCGAGTTCGGCCTGAGACCGACTGTGTCAAGCCGTCGTCTCGAAGCGGGTGGCGAGTTGCAGGCGTGCGCGGACGGTCCGGCTCACGCACCCACGTCGCGGTCAGCCGCCTCTGGGGTGACGGCCGAGACTGCGTCGGTCGTGTTGCAGACGTCGGCACTTGCCCGTCCGTGGTTTGGCCGCAGGACGAAGGGCCAATCGGATTAGCCGCGCCCCGACGACGGTGCGGCAATCGTGCTGGGGCCCACCAGAGCGGTGGGGGTGAGTCCGTTGGGTGCGGTCGCCGCAGTTGTCGTCACGGCCCGGTCAATCGACCAGGCGCGATTGTGAGATCACCGCTTTCGCCGCGAAGCAAGCAGCGTTAAGTGGACCAGGCTGGCCCTGACCGTCGCGACGGGGTGCCTACTTGGTGCGGTCAACTGTCTCTTCGCATCGTGGTGGTGTGTTGCCCGGGTCAGCGATCGATTGCTCGGCGACCTGGTCGGTTCCCTCGGCCTCCTTCACACTCATGCTGCCTCGCACAGATCGCAACCGGCGCCGCCAATGGTGTCGTGCGACGCGGAGGGCCTCACAGTCGCGATGCTGGCGTCAGTCGCGGCGCCCCCGCACGAGCTCGGACAAGTCGATTCGCCCGGTGATCTGAGCACCGACGAGGTAGCCGGCCGCACCGAGCACGACGCCGAGCAATAGGCCGCTGAAGCCGCCGATAGCGACGAGAAGAGCCAGAAGTAGACCGGCCACGAGGCCGACGGTAGAGGTGGGCAAGGCGTTCTCCTACGTGAGCGGGGCTGAAGTTCAGTGAGGGGTTGGCACGAAGGGCCGTGCATCGCGTGTCAAAGGCCGACGAGATCTTGCACCGTGACGTCGACCTGACCGGGTACCAGTGCCCGGACGGTGCGCCGTACGGCCTCAGCGGTAGGTACGACCGCGCTCGAGGAAAACACGAGGATGTGGACCTCGACGCCGGCTGGGGTGAGCCTGACGCCGGTCACACGACGGCCGGGAAGGTAGGTGGCGACCTCGCCGAACGCGCCGCCATGGAGGCCGGCCACCCCGGGCACCGAGCGGACCGACTCGACGATTGCGTCCGCGACGCCGGCCTCTGCCAAGCAGATGGGCTCAGCGGACACGGCCCGCGAGCTCCTCGTCCTCGTCGTCGTCTTCGGGCCCGTCATCGACGTTCACGTCATTGACGGAGATGTTGACCTCGGTGACCTGCAGGCCGGTCATTCGCTCTACCGCGGCGATCACGTTGCGACGAATCCCGGCGGACAAGTCGGCGATCGCCACGCCGTACTGCGCGATCAGTTCGATGTCCACGGCGGCCTCACGTTCGCCAACCTCGACCGACACACCCTGGGAGTAGTTGGTCGACGACCCGGGGATGCGCTCACGCAACGCACCAACCGCGAGTGAACCACCACCCCCGAGGGCGTGGACGCCACTGATCTCTCGGGCGGCGATACCAGCGATCTTCGACACGACCGTATCGGCGATGCTGGTTCGACCCTGGGGTGTCACCAGAGCATCGTCGGGCTTGGCGACCTGTGACCCCGGGGGCGTAGCGGCGGTCTTGTCAGTGGTGCTGCTCATGGCATCCCTCTCATCGAACGTTGACATCAGTTAGTCGTACGAACGGTTCAAACCCTCACGGTTGCCGAACGTGAGGTACATCACAAAACGGCGGTTCTCACTTCCCGTGGTCTCGGGGGGACTCGGACCCGCGAGCCACGCGAGACAACGCGGACACATCGCACTGCTTCGCGCGGTCGACCGACCGTCGTGCGCGTGTTGGTCTGGCGCACGCCGCGCACCTGTCTGTGGTCACTCGATCTACTCAGTTCGGGGTGCAAAAAAAGATTACGTCCGCTTTGCGTGACGTTCGCTACGGCTGCTGCGTCCAACCCCCGCATCACGCCCAACCCGAACTGAGAGGCGGTGCCCATGAGCATGCTCTTGCCCGGCCCCTGCCTCCACGACGGTGACAGCCAGGCGTTGGTGTCCAAGTCAGTGCTGGCCCAAATCGCGTCGCACGCGGCCCGGGAGGTACCTGGTGTGGACCACCTGGTCGCACCGCGCTTGCCGAACGACTCCGAGACCCGGGTCGATTTGATCGCGGGTGGCGCCACCACGGTCAGTGTCCAGATCGTGGTCCGCACCGCTGCCGGCCTGCTCCAGACGGCGACCGGAGTGCGTGACAACATCCGGGCCGCCCTGTCGCACATGGCCGGGCTCGCTGGTGACGTCATCGTCGACATCCATGTCATCGATGTCGACGACGTCGAGCTCAGCCCCGTGGCCGAGCCCTGCTGGGTGGTCCTCGACGAGGTCACCGCGGCCCTGGCCGGTCTGGTTGACGACGCCGCCGACGTGCTGCTCGCAGCAGCCCGACATGGTGCCGAGGCCCACGACGGCACCGGCCCCACCCCCGGGTCGCAGGTCACATCGGGTTAGGACCTTGCTCGAGTGACCGGCACCGCGTCGCATCGCCCCGGGGTCATCTGGCCCCGGGTTCTCCACCCCATCGAAGGCAACCCATGAAATCAGCACTCACCAGCGGTCTGACGTCGATCGCCCAGTTCCTGCCCAAGCTCCTCGCGTTCCTCGTGATCCTGGTCATCGGCTTCCTCGTGGCCAAGGCGATCGCCAAGGCCATCGGGGCACTGCTCGAGAAGGTCGGCTTCGACAGGGCCGTCGAGAAGGGCGGCATCAAGAAGGCCCTCGAGCAGTCCGAGCTCGACGCCTCGGACATCGTCGGCAAGGTCGTCTACTACGCCCTGATGCTGTTCGTGCTCCAGATGGCGTTCGGCGTCTTCGGGCCCAACCCGATCAGCGACCTGCTCACCCAGGTCATCACCTTCCTGCCCTCGCTGGTCGTCGCGATCATCATCGTCGTCATCGCCTCGGCGATCGCCGCGGCCGTGAAGACGCTGATCGACGGCACCCTCGGCGGGCTCTCGTACGGCAGCACGCTGGGCACCATCGCCAGCGCCTTCAT